>NZ_LDRU01000041.1 GCF_001476285.1 Microbacterium testaceum
CACTCAACGTGAGGAGCGCGCCCGCGCCCCCGCCCGCGCCCGCGCTCCTCACGTTGAGTGTCCAGAACACGCCGTAACGGCACCGCGGAATACGGCGTGTCTTGGACACTCGAGGTCGTTTCCCGAGTCGATACCGCTGCCCGGGCGCACGCGCGCCGCCGCCCCGCGCGGGGCGGGGCGGCGGCGAAGGACGCGACGGAGGTCATGTCAGCGATTCTCGTCGCTCACCGGGCGTCGAGCGCGCGATTGAGCTCGAACACGTTCACGCGCGGGTCGCCGAGGTAGCCGAGATCGCGCGGCAGGGTGTGCTGCGCCACCAGCGCCTCGACCTCCGACGACGGGATGCCGCGAGCCTCCGCCACGCGCGCGACCTGACGCTCGGCGTTCTCGACCGAGATGTCGGGATCGAGCCCCGAGCCCGAGGCGGTGACGGCGTCGGCGGGGACCGAGCCCGCACCGTTGAGGTCCCGGAAGTCCGACTGCCCCTGCTGGATCGAGGCGATGAGGTCGGGGTTCTCGGGCCCGAGGTTCGAGCCGGTCGAGGCGGCCCCGTCGTACTTCGCGGCGGAGGGACGCGACTGGAAGTACTGCGGGAGCGCCTGGCCGTCGGCATCCTGGAACGACTGTCCGATGAGGGTCGAGCCGACCACGGCGCCGTCGGCCGAGCGGACGAGCGAGCCGTTCGCCTGGAACGGGAGCGCGACCTGGCCGATCGCGGTGATGAGCAGCATGTAGCCGACGCCGAGTACGGCGGTGAAGACGAGCATCGCGCGGACGGCGACGCCGGCGGTACGCAGGGTGGTGCGCATGAGGGGGCCTTTCAGAAGCCGGGGAGCAGGCTCACGACGAGGTCGATGAGCTTGATGCCGATGAAGGGGACGATGACGCCGCCGAGCCCGTAGACGAGCAGGTTGCGGCTGAGGATGCTCGACGCGCTCGCCGCGCGGTATTTCACTCCGCGCAGGGCGAGGGGGATGAGCACGATGATGACGATCGCGTTGAAGATGATCGCGCTGAGCACCGCGGATGCCGGAGACGACAGCTGCATGATGTTCAGCACCGCGAGGCCCGGGAACACCCCCATGAACATCGCCGGGATGATCGCGAAGTACTTCGCGATGTCGTTGGCGAGCGAGAACGTCGTGAGCGCCCCGCGGGTGATGAGCAGCTGCTTGCCGATGCGGACGATGTCGATGAGCTTCGTCGGGTCGCTGTCGAGGTCGACCATGTTGCCGGCCTCCTTCGCGGCCGAGGTGCCGGTGTTCATCGCCACGCCCACGTCGGCCTGCGCCAGGGCGGGGGCGTCGTTCGTGCCGTCGCCGGTCATGGCGACGAGGTTGCCGCCCTCCTGCTCGCGCTGGATGAGGGCGAGCTTGTCCTCGGGCGTCGCCTCGGCGAGGAAGTCGTCGACCCCCGCCTCGGCCGCGATCGCCTTCGCGGTGAGGGGGTTGTCGCCCGTGATCATGACGGTCCGGATGCCCATCGCCCGCAGCTCTCCGAAGCGCTCGCGGAGGCCGTCCTTGACGACGTCCTTGAGGTGGATGACGCCGAGCACGCGCCCCTCGCCTGTGGGCGTGAGGGTCGCGACGACCAGCGGCGTACCGCCCGACTGGGCGATGGCATCCGTCTCGCTCTGGAGCTGCACGCGCAGCGCCTCGGGAACGGGGGATCCGGATGCCGCGAGCCAGGCCACCACGGCGGATGCGGCGCCCTTGCGCACCTGGGTGCCGTCGGCGAGGTCGAGTCCCGACATGCGGGTCTGGGCCGTGAACGGGACGGGTTCCGCGCCGCGGGGCATCTCGGCGACGATGCCCTGGGCCGCGGCCAGTTCGACGACCGACACGCCCTCGGGCGTCGGGTCGGCCTGCGACGACAGCGAGGCGTACTCCGCGAGCAGCGGGCCGCCGACACCGTCGAGCGGCACGAACGCCGACGCGCGACGGTTGCCGTAGGTGATCGTTCCGGTCTTGTCGAGCAGCAGCGTCGTGACGTCGCCCGCGGCCTCGACGGCGCGGCCCGACATGGCCAGGACGTTGCGCTGAACGAGACGGTCCATGCCGGCGATGCCGATCGCGCTCAGCAGCGCACCGATGGTCGTGGGGATGAGGCACACGAGCAGCGCCACGAGCACGGGGATCGACACCGGCGACGCGGCGTACGACGCGATCGGGTTCAGCACGAGCACCACGACGACGAACACGATCGACAGGCTCGCGAGCAGGATGTTCAGCGCGATCTCGTTCGGCGTGCGCTGGCGCGAGGCGCCCTCGACGAGCGCGATCATGCGGTCGACGAAGGTCTCGCCGGGCTTCGACGTGATTCTCACGACGATCCGGTCGCTCAGCACGCGCGTGCCGCCGGTCACCGCGCTGCGGTCACCGCCCGACTCGCGCACGACCGGGGCGGACTCTCCGGTGATCGCCGATTCGTCGACGGTCGCGATGCCGTTGACGATGTCGCCGTCGCCGGGGATGAGCTCCCCGGTCTCGACGAGCACGATGTCGCCGACGCGGAGGTCGCCCGAGGGGACGTCCTCGGTGGCGGCCCCGGATGCCGCGGGGTCGGCTTTCCCGTCGTACGAGACGACGCGGCGGGCCGAGGTCGTCGTGCGTGTCTTGCGCAGCGTCGCCGCCTGCGCCTTGCCGCGTCCCTCGGCCACCGACTCGGCGATGTTCGCGAAGAACACCGTGAGCCACAGCCAGATCGCGATGGCCCACGTGAACCCGAAGGGCAGCGACCCGTCGGCGCCCCCGAGGAACGGCTCGGCGATCGCGATGAGGGTCGTCAGGGCCGCGCCGACCCACACGAGGAACATGACGGGGTTGCGCCACTGGGCGGCGGGGTTGAGCTTTCTCGCGGCACCCGGGAGGGCGGCGACGATCTGGGCGGCGCTGAAGGCGCGGCGCGGGGCGGCAGGGGTCGGGGTCTCGGCGGGAGCCGGGGCGTGGGTGAGCGTGGACATCAGCGGACAAGTCCTTCGGCGAGGGGCCCCAGGGTGAGGACCGGGAAGTAGGTGAGAGCGGTGACGATCACCGCGACGCCGGCCAGCAGGCCCGCGAACTGCGGTCGATGCGTCGGCAGGGTCCCGGCCGTGGAGGGCACGGCATCCTGAGCCGCCAGCGACCCGGCGAGAGCCAGCACGAACACGATCGGCAGGAAGCGCCCGAGCAGCATCGCCACCGCGAGAGCGGTGTTGAACCACGCGGTGTTCGCGGTGAGGCCCGCGAACGCCGAGCCGTTGTTGTTGGCCGCCGAGGTGAAGGCGTAGAGCACCTCGCTGAAGCCGTGCACGCCCGGGTTGAGGATCGAGGTGTTCTCGACGTCCTCGCGGATGCCCGGCAGAGCGAAGCTCAGCGCCGTCCCGGCGAGCACGAGCGTCGGAGTGACGAGGATGTACAGGCTCGCGAGCTTGATCTCGCGGGGCCCGATCTTCTTGCCGAGGTACTCGGGCGTCCGGCCGATCAGCAGGCCGCCGACGAACACCGCGATCACGGCGAGGATCAGCATGCCGTACAGGCCCGACCCGACCCCGCCGGGCGCGATCTCGCCGAGCATCATGTTGATCATCGGCATCATGCCGCCGAGAGCGGTGTAGCTGTCGTGCATCGAGTTCACGGCGCCGGTCGACGTGAGCGTGCTCGTCGTGCCGAACAGCGTCGAGCCGAAGATGCCGAACCGCACCTCCTTGCCCTCCATCGCGCCGCCCGCGAGGGTCGGTGCCGTGCCCGCGGCGGTGAGCTCGGCCCACGTGAGCAGAGCCGCGGATGCCACGAAGATCGCGCCCATCACCCCGAGGATCGTGTACCCCTGGCGGTCGTCGCCGACGATGCGGCCGAAGGCGCGGGGGAGCGAGAACGGGATCACCAGCATGAGGAAGATCTCGAGGAGGTTCGTCCACG
Source organism: Microbacterium testaceum (assembly GCF_001476285.1). Taxonomy (GTDB): domain Bacteria; phylum Actinomycetota; class Actinomycetes; order Actinomycetales; family Microbacteriaceae; genus Microbacterium; species Microbacterium testaceum_B. The sequence continues at coordinate 3,900 of NZ_LDRU01000041.1, forward strand.
GCGTGGGGTTCTCGAACGGGTGCGCCGAGTTGACGTTGAAGATGCCGCCGCCGTTGGTGCCGAGCAGCTTGATGGCCTCCTGGGATGCCACCGGCCCGCCCGGGATCGACTGGGCCGCGCCCGTGAGGGTCGTGGCATCCGTGAATCCGTTGAGGTTCTGGATGACGCCGCCCGCGAGCAGGACGACCGCCGCGATGATCGAGAAGGGCAGCAGCAGGCGGTAGGTGCCGCGCACGAGGTCGACCCAGAAGTTGCCGATCACGCCGCTGCGGCGATACGCGAAGCCGCGCACGAGCGCGACCGCGACCGCGATGCCGACGGCGGCCGACACGAAGTTCTGCACGGTCAGGGCGGCGAACTGCGCGGTGTAGCCGAGCGTCGACTCGCCCCCGTACGACTGCCAGTTGGTGTTGGTGACGAAGGAGACGGCCGTGTTGAACGACAGGGCCTCACTCGGGGCATCGAGGCCCAGAGAGTAGGGCAGGACGGCCTGCAGGCGCAGGAGCGCGTACACGAACACGACGCCGACGAATGAGAACAACAGCACCGAGCGCAGGTACGCCTGCCAGGTCTGCGCGCTGCGCGGGTCGACGCCGATCAGACGGTAGGTGCCGCGCTCGATCGCGAGGTCGCGCTGCCCGGTGTAGATGCGGGCGATGTAGTCGCCGAGCGGGCGGTACGCGAGGCCCAGGGCGACGACGAGGGTGAGGCTGGTCAGGAGAATCGCCATCTCAGAACTTCTCCGGACGGACGAGCGCGACCACGAGGTACACGACGGCGGCGACCGCGAGAACCGCGGCGAGGATCGAGAAGAAGATCACGAGCGGTCCCCGTCCTCGCGGGAGGTGCCGGCCGCGTTCGCGTCGGAACGCGCGGCGGAGGTGCCGCGGGGCGCGAGAATGCTCGCCGGTGGGCCGAGCTTCTCGACCCCCTTGGCGACGAGGGCGACCAGCGCGAACAGCGCGACGGTCGCGACGAGGAAGACGGCATCGAGCACGACGACTCCAGGATCGAGGGGGCCGCGGATTCGCGGATGCCGCGGGGGCGGCACGTCTGTCGATCCAACGCGCCGGGGGCCTGGCATCCCGCTTCCCTAACGCTTTCCCTACGGGCCGCCCACGGACGCATACGCCGTGCTTACGCGGGCGGGCGGTGGGCTTCCACGACGCGGCGGGCGCAAGATGGAGGCATGAGCGCCTCCGACGATTCCGGCATCCGGGTCACGGGGTCGCTCGTGATCCCGGCGTCCGAGCTGTCGTGGCGTTTCTCACGGTCGTCCGGCCCGGGCGGGCAGGGCGTGAACACCACCGATTCGCGCGTGGAGCTGATGTGGGATGCCGGAGCCTCCACGGTGCTGTCGCGCGTGCAGCGCGAGCGGCTCGTCGAGCGCCTCGGGAACCGGCTCGTCGACGGGGTGCTGACGATCGCCGCGTCGGAGCACCGCCATCAGCTGCGGAACCGCGAGGCCGCGCGCGAGCGTCTCGCCGCGCTCGTCGCCGACGCCGTGCGCGCTCCGGCGCCGCCACGGCGTGCGACCAAGCCGACGCGCGGATCGACCGAGCGCCGGCTGCGGGCGAAGCAGCGGCGCACCGACATCAAGCGGATGCGTCGTCGCCCGACCGACTGACGCCGGCGCCCGCCCGCTCGCCCGCTCGCCCGCCCGCGCTCCCGCTCGCCCGGTTGAGTGTCCAAAACACCCGGACATTTTTCTGAGGCGTCCGGGTGTTTCGGACACTCAGCACGCCTGGGACCCGCAGCAGGCGCCCGGCGCCGTCCTGACGCCGGGACAGGGTCACCGCCCTGGTGCGTCAGCTCCCCGCGCCCGCACCCGACCCGGGCGAGCCGCCCTCCGCGCGCCGCCGACGCACCTGCTCCTCGAGGTCGGCGAGGTGCATCTCGCGCTCGAGGTCGGCGATCTGCTGCTCGGTGCTCCGCGCGTCGTACGTGCGCGGGGCGGGTGCCGGCTCGGCATCCTTCTGCCAGCGCCGCGGGTCTCCGAACGACATCGGCGCCTGCCGCTGCTCGTACTCGCGACCGATCGTGAACCACAGGATCGACCCGATCAGCGGCAGCAGCACGATGAAGAACACCCACACGAACTTCGGCATGTGCTTGACCTGGTCGTCGCGGCGCGTGATGGCGTCGATCAGGGCGATGACCATGACGGCGAGGGTCAGCAGGGCGAGGAGGGGCATGCCCCCCACCCTGCCCGAGGGCCGCCGCCACGTCTACCGCCCCGGCAGCGCGACGTGGTGTGCCGAAACTCCTGAGACTCTGCGTTCGCGGCCTCGTAGAGGGGGCCGCGGGTCGATTCGACCTTGATCTCTCAGGAGTTTCGCTCCCACGCACACGCGCACGGGGCCGCGCCCGGCTCCTCGAGAGCAGGCCCCGGCGGACGGGCTCAGGATGCCGAGCCGCCGGGCCCCTTCCGCACGCGGGGCGCCGGCACCTCGGCGACCGGCTGTCCACCGCGCTGCTGTCCCGGGAGGGGTCGCGAGCGGCGGCCGTAGATGACCTCGGACGAGTCGAGCAGCCAGGGGACGAGCGTGATCGAGACGCCGTGCACGAGCATGAGCTGCTGCGCGAGGCGCCGCGAGCGGCGGTTGTGCAGGATCGACTCCCACCAGTGGCCCACGATGAACTGCGGCAGGTACACCGTCACGACCGAGGAGCCGTGCTTCTCGCGGTACGACTTGATGAAGCTCGACACGGGCGACGTGTACGTGCGGTACGGCGACTCGATGATCACGAGCGGGATCGGCATGTCGTGCTCGGCCCATTCGCGCTGAAGGCTCGCCGCTTCCTCGTCCGTGATCGCGACGTGCACGGCGAGCGTCTTGTCGTGCTTGGCCGCCAGGGCGTAGTCGATCGCCTTCATGACGGGCTTCTGCAGCCGGTTGACGAGCACGATCGCCACGTCGCCGGACGCACCGAAGTGCACCGTGTCGTCCATCTGGATCTCGTGCTCGACGTCGCGGTAGTACCGGTTCACGCCGACCATCAGCACCGCGAGGATCGGGATGGCGATGAACACCAGCCAGGCGCCGTGCGTGAACTTGGTGATCGTGACGATCAGCAGCACGAGCACGGTCATGCCGGCGCCCACGGAGTTGATCCACAGGCCCGAGATCGCCGAGCGGCGCTCGATCGCCGCGGACTGCTGCTTCGCGGCCTCGGGCGGCAGGCTCTTCAGCCCGCGCAGCGTCCGGCGCCAGTGCTTGACCATGCCGATCTGGCCGAGCGAGAACGACACGAAGACGCCGATGATGTACAGCTGGATCAGCGTCGTGAGGTTTGCCTGGTAGACGATCAGCACGCCGATGGCGACGATGCCGAGGATGATCATGCCGTTCGAGTACACGAGACGGTCGCCGCGGGTGTTGAGGGCCTTCGGGGCGTATCCGTCGCGGGCGAGAACGGCGCCGAGCAGCGGGAAGCCGTTGAACGCGGTGTTGGCCGCGAGCAGCAGCACGCACGCCGTGGCGGCCTGGATGATGAAGAACGGGATGCTGTTCATGCCGAACGTGGCGGCCGCGACCTGAGCCATGAGGCTCGGCTGCGGGTTGTTTGCGCAGTCGAAGCCGATGAGGTGGCACGGGTTCTCGGCGTAGTGCACGCCCGAGATGAGGGCGAGCAGCGTCAGTCCCGTGAACAGGACGATGGCGATGCCACCCATCATCGTGAGCGTCGTCTGTGCGTTGCGGATCTTCGGCATGCGGAAGGCGGGCACGCCGTTCGACACGGCCTCGACACCCGTCAGGGCGGAACATCCGCTCGAGAAGGCGCGCAGGATGAGCAGGATCAGCGCCGCTTGCGTGAGCGATTCCGCCTGGACGGCGTACTGCGAGCTCTCCGCCACCGGGGCGTTGCCCAGCAGGGTCCGGCCGATGCCGACGACGATCATGATTCCGACCGAGCCGATGAACAGGTACGTCGGGATCGCGAAGACGCTCGACGCTTCGCGCACGCCGCGCAGGTTCACGATCACGATGAGGATCACGAAGCCGACCGCGATCTCGACGCGGAACGGGTTCAGTTCCGGCAACGCCGAGATGATGTTGTCGACCCCGGATGCCACCGACACGGCGACCGTGAGCACGTAGTCCACGAGGAGCGCGGCGGCGACCACGACCCCGGGGATCTCGCCGAGGTTCTTGCTCGCGACCTCGTAGTCACCGCCACCGGAGGGGTACGCCTTGATGAGCTGCCGGTAGCTCAGCACCACCACGACGAGCAGTACCACGACGGCCACGGCGACCCACGGGCTGAGCGTCAGGAGCGCAGTTCCACCGATGAGCAGGATCATCAGCAGCTCCTGCGGGGCGTAGGCCACGGAGGAGAGGGCGTCGGAGGCGAAGATTGGCAGCGCCATCTTCTTGGGCAGGAGCTGCTCGTCGAGTTTTTCCGACGTCAGAGGCTCGCCGATGAGGATGCGCTTGGCCATCGGCGTCTCCACGCCGGGCTCGCGACTTTCTTCAGTCACGGCGCGCGACATTACGCGCACTGGGGGCTGTGCGCAATCTGACGCGCACCCGTTCACGGCATGGTCGCCAGACCGTGATGATGGGATGTTCTCGATCACGTGCGCTGTTCCCGTCGTCCGGTGCGACTTCGACGCGTGTGCACGGTGCTTCTTCGCGCCGGATGCCCACGGCCGCGTCGGCGGCGAGGACCGGATCGGAGGAGCTCGATGCCCGCGGGCACGGGTCAGCGCCCGATGGCCTCGAACTCTGCCGCAGCGGCCATCGTCAGTTCATCGCGCAGAGCCGCACGAGCCACGGCGGGCGACAGGGTGACGTCCTGCGCGCCGGCCGCCAGCGCCTCGGCGACCTGCTCGGGCGAGCGCAGGCTCGCGGCCAGGATCCGCGGCGTCCTGGTGATCGCGGCCATGCGGCGGACGAGCTCGATGCCGTCCCGACCTCGGTCGGTGGCGCGCCCGACATAGGGTGCGATGAATTCGGCGCCCGCGGCGTCGGCCAAGGCCATCTGCATGGGGTGGTAGACGGCGGTGATGAGGATGCGCGATCCGCTCCGGGTCAGCTCGCGGCCGACCGTGAGCCCCTCGACCGTGGCGCAGAGCTTGACGACGACGTCGGAGCCGAGCGTCGCGAGACGCGTCGCGGACCGGCGGAGTTCGGGCAGGTCTTCGCCCGTGGCCTGGGCGAAGAACGTGCCGACGCCGCGATCGCGTGACCACGCGAGAAGGCTCTCGACGTCGTCGCCGGTGAGGCCGGCCCGATCGAGGATGGTCGGGTTGGTCGTGACCCCGGCGAACAGGCCGGTCGCCAGGAGAGGTTCGAGTTCGGAGCGCTCGGCGCCGTCGAGGTAGAGCACGGGATTCTCCGTTCAGTGGTGGGGTGCGGGTTCCTGTACGGCCGTGAGGTGGAGATACCGCTCCCAGACGTCGGTGCGGTCGTGAGAAGGATCGATGGACGACGTCACCTGTGGTGACCACTCCGCCGTCACTTCGGCCACCGTCTGACCGCGCGCCACCGCCGCGGCTTGGATCGCGGCGCCGCGAGCGGTGCCCTCGGGAGCGTCCACCGTCACGACCGACCGCCCCGTGAGGTCGGCGATGATCTGCCGGTACGCGCGCGCTCGCGCGCCGCCGCCCACTGCGATCGTGCGGCCGCCGGTAGGGACGCCGTGCGCGGTGAGCTGCCGCTCGCCGCGCACGAGACCGAGCGCGACCCCCTCGAAGGCGGCCAGGGCGAGCTGTTCGCGCGTCGTCGCGGTGGTGAGACCGGCGAGCATGCCTCGGGCGTCCGGCAGACGCGGCGACCGTTCGCCGTCGAGATAGGCGGCGAGCACCGGGCGGTCGGGGTCGAGCGGGGCGGCCAGGGCGAGCTCGCCGAGGGCGGCGTGGTCGACCCCGAGCAGCCGACCCATCGTGTCGGTGACCTTCGTGCAGTTCAGCGTGCACACCAGAGGGAGATATCCGCCGGTGACGTTCGCGACGCCGTCGATGGCCCCGCTCGGATCGAGGACGGGCTGCGAGTTGGTGGCGAAGACGACACCGGAGGTGCCGAGGCTGTACGCGATGTCACCCTCGATGAGTCCGATTCCCTGGGCGGCCAGGTGCTGGTCGCCGCCGCCCGCGGCGACGAGGACGTCATCGCCGATACCCAGCGCTGTCGCGGCGGTTGACGTGAGGCGGCCCGCGGCCTCGTCGGGGCCCAGCACCCGAGGAAGGGTCGACTCCCACTCCCGGGCGGCGACGAGGTCGCCCAGGACGTCGGGGCGCCACCGGTTCGTCGGGGCGGAGTAGTACCCGGTGCCGCTGGCATCCGATCGATCCGTCACGTGTGCGCCCGTGAGGCGGAAGGTCAGCCAGTCGTGCGGGACGGCCAGGTGCTGGACGCGGGCGAAGACATCGGGCTCGTTGTCGCGCAGCCACGCCAGCTTCGCGATCGTCAGGGCGGCGGACGGGGCGATGCCCATCTGCTGCGTCCACCACGACAGGCCTCGGGCTTCGAGCAGTGCCTGAGCCTGAGCGGCCGAGGTGGTGTCGTTCCACAGTTTGGCCGGACGCAGAACGACGCCGCTCGCGTCCGACGCGACCAGCCCGTGGCACTGGGCGCCGACACTGAGGGCGACGACGTGGACGTCGTGCCCGCTGACCGCTTCGCGTACCGCGCGGACCATGGCATCCCACCACGCCTCTGGATCCTGTTCGCTGACCGGCGGAGTGGTCGCCGGGTGCGAGACGCGTGCCGTCGACACGAGCGCCCCGCTGTCGAGCGCGCGCAGTTCTACGGTGCAGGACTGCGTGGAGCTGTCCACGCCGACGACGACGTCGGTGGTCATGTGTCACTCGCCTTCCGGTTGTTCGCCGAGCGGTGATGGTACGGCTCTCGCTCGCCATTCGCTCACTTGTGCAACGCGTGTGTACATTTGAGCATAGCGCGAAGGTCGCGCGAGAGAGGCCATTCATGCGCGTCGCGGGTTCGCTGTGGTCGGTGCCGCCGGGCGAGCAGCTCGACACCGTCGCTCACCTCGCCTCGCGCGGGCTCTCGCGCCTGCATTGGGATGCCAGCGACGGCCTCTTCGCGGCGGCGGGGGGCTTCTCTGCCGAACACGCCCGCGAGCTCACCCTCCTCGGTGGGCTCGATGCCGAAGCCCACCTCATGGTGTCAGACCCCTTCGCGGAGGTCGACGCGTGGACGGACTTCTGCGACGTGATCTATCTGCACGCCGAAGTCGACGAGTGGCCGAGGGCGGCGGACCGCATCTCGCGGAGGGGGTCCCGGCCGGGACTCGCCGTGCGGTTGGAGTCGTCGGTGGAGTCGCTCCCTCGGGACATGCCGATGCTCTGTATGTCGATCACCCCGGGGCAGGCGGGGAGCGTGTTCGATCGGCGCGTGCTCCCACGTGTGCGTCGACTGCGCGAGCTGTCGCCGGATCGATCGCTGTCCGTCGACGGGGGAGTCACCCGTTCGCTCGTCGCCGACCTCGCCGAGGCGGGGGTGGAGAGTATCGTCGTGGGCACGGACCTCGTCGCCGCCGACGGGGCGCAGCGGTGGGGCGACGTGTTACGTCCCATCCACTGAGTCAGACAGGATCGCCTCGGCCAGCGCCGCGTCGGTCACGAGTCCGGTGATGAGCCCGGCGCGCGCCACCGCTCGGACCGCTCGCGCCTTCCGAACCCCGGCGGCCACGGCCAGGACGCGCGGGATCGCGCGCAGCTGGGCCGGCGTGATCGCGATCGCGCGCTCGGTGAAGCTCTCGGCCACCACGGAGCCGTCGTCGGTGATGAGGATCGACGAGACTTCGGCCACGACGCCCTGAGCCACCAGCGCTTCGCGTTCGGCGGGCGGCACGGCGAGGTAGAGCTGCGAGTCCGGCGGGTTCCAGGAGCCGACCGAGAGCAGGGCGGTGGTGACGTCGGAGTACATCGCCATCGCTCGGGCGATCTCGGGCTGCGTGCGCAGGGCGGCTGCGGTCTCCGCCGTGTCCAGCAGGAGTGGCGCGAAGATCGGGAACGCCGCCCCGCCCGAGCTCTGCGCCATTCGCCGCACGAGTTCGACGGGCGACTGGCTGAGGTCGGCGCCGACCGCCCCCGTCAGTTGGACGACCGACATCTTCGACAGGCGGGGGAGGGATGCCGTGAGGTCGGCGAGTGTCTTGCCCCACGCCATGCCGATGATGGAGCCCTCGGCGAGCGAACTGGCCAGGTGCTCCGCGCCGGCCTGGGCGACGACGGAGCGAACGCGGTCGAGGTCGCCGTGAGCGTGGACGACGACGGCCTCGGAGAGGCCGAGTCGTTCGGCCAATCGAGCGGAGAGGTCGTGGTCGACGGCGCCTTCGTCGTCGAAGGTGATGGTCACCAGTCCGCTCGTGCGCGCTTGCTCGAGCATGCGAGCCACCTTGAAGCGCGAGACGCCGAGCTCGGCGGCGATCTCCACCTTGCTGCGGTCTTCGAGATAGAAGCGGCGTGCCGCGAGCAGGAGGCGGCCCCTTTCTTCGACGGGCAGCCGGAGATCCGAACGTGCGGCCTCTGATTCCACGCCGACCTCCTTCGTGAGTTGCGGACGACTGCTGCCCAATCTAGTATCTGATCATACGGGCGCATCAAGCGCTCATATGAGCGATAGCGAAGGAGCGGCGCCATGCGGAGACGAGTACCGAACGAGGTGGGCATCGCGGCGGTCGTCGTGCTGGTGGCCATCGTCCTGAGCGTGCTGTCGCCGAACTTCCGGACGATCGAGAACGCCCAGGTCCTGCTCTTGAACGGAGCGGTGATCGCGTTCCTCGCACTCGGTCAGACGTTCGTGCTGCTGACCGGCGGCATCGATCTGTCCACCGGATCGAACATCGCGCTCACCGGCATGATCGCCGCGCTCGCCACCTCGGCGGGACTGCCCTGGTACGTCGCGGTGATCGCGGCCATCGCCATCGGCCTGGTCGTCGGGTCGCTGAACGGGAGCCTGATCGCCTACCTGAAGCTGCCCCCGTTCATCGTCACGTTCGCGACGTTCGGGGTCGCTGCGAGCATCCCCCTCATCCTCACCGGAGCGAGCTCCGTCAACGTTCGCGACCCGTTCTTCGCGATCATCGGTCGCGGCGCGCTCTTCGGCATCCCGATGCCCGTCGTGCTCGTCGCCGTCGCCGCGATCGTGTTCAGCGTGGTCCTGCGGTTCACCTCGACGGGCGTGCACATCTACGCCGTCGGCGGCAACGCCGAGACGAGCCGTCTCGCGGGTGTCCGCAGCGCGCGGGTCATCGTGCTCGCGTACGCCCTGAGCGGGCTGTGCGCCGCGATGGGCGGTCTCATCGTCACGAGTCGCCTCATGGTCGGCTACCCCAGCGCCGGATCGGGCAACGAGTTGTTCTACTCGATCGCCGCAGCCGTCGTCGGCGGGGTCAGCCTGTTCGGGGGAATCGGCTCGATCGGCGGTGCGCTGCTGGGGGCCATGCTCATCGCCACGGTCTCGAACGGGATGAACGTCATCGGCGTCGAGAGCTACTGGCAGCCGCTCGTCATCGGCGTCATCATCCTCGTCGGCGTCGTCCTCGACACCCACCGCCGTCGCATCTCGCTCGCGACCCTGCTCAGCCGCTTCCGCGGTCCTCGCGAAGCCGCGGCTGCCGCGCCCACCTCGTAGTCGCCTTCACCTCGACCCACCACCCACACACCAGGAGAACACCATGCAACGACGCATCGCACTGATGAGCGCGGGGGCCGCCCTCGCCCTGCTGCTGTCCGGATGTTCCGGCGCCCTCGATACCGGCACCGGTACCGCGCCCTCGGCGGCGGGCGACGGCTCGATCCCCCGCCCGGCCGCCTGCGACGAAGCGAACCCCTACGTCGCGGTGGCGCTGCCCAACCTCACGAACCCGTACTACGTCGCGATGAAGTCCGGCTTCGAGGAGCAGGGCAAGGAGAACGGCTTCACGGTCGAAGTCCAGGTCGCCAACGACGACGACGCGGCGCAGCTCTCGCAGGTTCAGACCATGCTGCAGAAGAAGCCGTGCGCGCTTGCGCTGAACGCGGTCAAGTCCGAGCCCGCGGCGGCGATCGTGAAAGCGGCCAACGATGCCGGCGTTCCGGTCTTCACCGTGAACGTCATCGTCTCGGAAGATGCGCTCACCTCGCAGGGTGCGAGCATCGTGCAGTACCTCGGAGCCGACAACGCCGCGGGCGGCACGCAGATGGCCGAGCAGGTGCTCAAGGACCTGGGCGCCGATGCACAGCTGAAGATCGGTTTCGTCACCGAACCCGACGAGGTGCCGACGGTGCAGCGCGACGAGGGCTTCGAGAAGGGCATCGCGACCGATGCCAACGCTGAGATCGTCGCGAAGGTCGACGGGAACGTCAAGCCGGACGACAGCCTCGCCGTGACGACGGAGATGCTCTCGGGCAACCCCGACATCAACCTGATCTTCGCCAGCACGGGCCCGGGAACGTTCGGCGCGCTGCAGGCCCTGAACGGCAAGTCCAACGTGAAGCTGTACGGCTTCTGCGCCGCGGAGGAGCCCCTCACCGGTCCCTACGCCGGATGCGTCGCTCAGGAGCCGGAGTCGTACGGCCGCCAGGTGGTCGACCAGATCAAGGGGTGGCTCGACGGGGCCACGCCCGAGAAGGAGATCCTCCTGCCGCTGAAGATGTTCGTCGCCGGTGAGACGCCGGCCGCGGGCGAGGTGGGCTGACATGACCTCGGCGATGGACATGCCCCGGGCTCGGGGGCTGGAAGCCCGGAACGTGGTGATGAGCTACTCCGGCGTCACCGTGCTGAAGGGCGTGTCCATCGCCGTCGAGCCCGGTGAGGTCGTGGGGCTCGTCGGGCACAACGGTGCCGGCAAATCGACCCTGATGCGGGTGATCGCCGGCGCGATACGCCCCGACTCGGGCACGGTCACGGTGGACGGCGCGGGCGCGACGTTCGCGTCGCCGATCGAGGCCCTGGATGCCGGCATCGCCACGGTCTACCAAGAACTGTCGCTGCTTCCCAACCTGACGGTGATGCAGAACGTCTTCCTCGGATCAGAGAAGACACGGGGCGGCTTCCTGTCGCGAGAGACCATGCGCCGGGAGACGCGCGCGCTGCTGGGCCGGTTCGGCCTCGATCTCGACCCCGACGAGAACGTCGGCATCCTGCCGGTCGCCACCCGGCAGTTGCTCGAGATCGCCGTCGCCACCCATCGCGACGCGAGGTACCTGATGCTCGACGAGCCGACCACGAGTCTCGAGGGCAAGCAGGTGGACCAGCTGCTCGACATCGTGCGCTCCCTCGCGGCCGACGGGATCGGGATCATCCTGGTCGATCACAAACTCGAAGAGCTCTACGCCGTGGCATCCCGCATCGTCGCCCTCGTCGACGGCGAAGTCCGCATCGACGCGAAGGTCGCCGACATCGGCCGCGACGAGGTCGTCGCGGCGATCGCCGGCGACGAGGCGGTCGAACTCCTCCGGCGACGCGATCGCGTGCCTCGTGCCTCCGACCCGGATGCCGCCGTCACGATCGAGATCACGGGCTTGCGAACCGACGCCCTGACGAGCGTGGATCTGCGGGCACGCGCCGGACGCGTCCTCGGCATATACGGGCTCGTCGGGTCGGGACGGACGGAGCTGCTCCGCACGCTCGTGGGTCTCGATCCCGTGCGCGCGGGCTCCGTGCGACTGTTCGGTTCTCTCTACTCCCCTCGGTCGCCCGACGCCGCCCGCCGATCCGGAGTGGTGTACCTCACCGAGGAGCGCAAGGTGGACGGCATCGTCCCCCAGCTGGACTCCAGCGTCAACGCGATGCTCCCCGTGCTGCGCCGTGCCTACGTGCGGGGCTTGCTGAGCCGACGCGCGCTGCGCACGCAGGCCGCCGTCTACATGGACCGGCTGAAGGTGCGCGGAGATCGATCCGGCCCGATCGCCAGCCTCTCCGGCGGCAATCAGCAGAAGGTTCTCCTCGCCCGCGTGCTCGCCCAGGAACCCCATGTCCTCCTCCTGGACGAGCCGACGAAGGGCGTCGACCTCGGCGTCAAGGCCGACATCCACGAGATGATCCGCCAACTCGCCCATCGTGAAGGTCTGACGGTCGTCCTCGTCTCGAGCGAGGAGGAGGAGATCTGCGACGTGTCCGACGACGTGATCGTGATGAGCAACGGCGCCACGGACGGCAGCCTCCTCGACCCCCACACATTGACTCCGGCATCCCTGCGCCACGCGGCGTGGGCCGCCGCGTAACGAAGGATCCCCATGAGCAATTCCGCTGCCATCCTCGACGCCGCCCGTCGCATCGTCCGCGCCGAGGCCTCGGCCGTCGCGGCCGTCGCCGACCAGCTCGACGACTCGTTCACCGAGGTCGTCGAGCTGCTGCTGGGCACGTCGGGCAAGGTCTTCGTGACGGGATCCGGCACGTCGGGTGCCGTCGCCCGTCGAATGGCGCACCTCCTCGCCGTCTGCGGAACGCCCGCCGCCTTCATCCACGCGATGGACGCTCTGCACGGAACGATGGGTGTGCTCACCCGGGGCGACGTGCTCATCTCGATCTCACGAGGAGGCGAGTCGGCGGAGATCAACGATCTCTCCGCGCGTGCCATCGACCGGGGATTGTCGGTCATCGCCCTCACGGCCGCTCCCGCCTCGACGCTCGGACGTCTCGCCCAGGTCACAGTCGTGCTCGACACCGAGCCGGAGGCCGACCCGGGAGGGATGATCGCGATGGGCAGCACGCTCGTCACCGCGGTGTGGGGTGACGCCGTGGCCACGGTGCTCATGCGCCTGCGGGGGTACGGCTTCGACCAGGTCCTCGACATCCATCCCGCCGGCGCGGTCGGAACCACCCAGACGGTGCCGGAGGCGCTGGAACCGCTCCGCTGACTCGCAGGGTGCGTGCAGGTTCCCGGGGAGCGCCTTTCGCCCCTGTCCGACGCGCCGTCGTCAGACCCGGGCGATCGTCCGCGCGATGAACGCCGCCATCGCATCGGCGCCCTCGTGGTCGTCCGCACTGACCGTGACGACCGCGTCCTCGAGGAAGATCACGAGCTGCCCGTAGGCGCCGTGCAGTCGCCACGCGTCGCCGGGGCCATCCCAGCCCGCCAGCGCGTACCGGCGGTACCCCTCGCCGGTGCTCCCCGTATCGACCCAGCCCGCGTGCATGGCATCCACGATCCCCGTCGAGACCAGACGCCGCCCGTCCCAGACGCCCCGGTCGCGGATCAGGAGGCCCAAGCGTGCCATCTCCTCCGTGCGAAGCGACAGGCCCTCGCCGCCGAGCACTCGACCGTTCGGGCTCCGATCCCACGAGACGTCCCCGATGCCGAGGGGAGAGAAGAGGCGCGGCCGGAGAAACTCCTCGATGTCGCCCACGCGCCGAGCGAGCAGGGCCATCGCGGTGTAGGTGCTGGCGTTGGAGTACTGGAAGACGCGCCCGCGGGAAGGGCGCGAGAGGAACTCCGCCGCGAGGTCGGGCCAGTCGGTCATCAGCGTCGGCGACCACGGGAAGTCGATGCCGCTCGTCATCGTGAGGAGGCGGCGAAGCGTGAGATCCCGTTCCCGCGTGGAATCGATCGGCTCGTCCAGCGACACCAGCCCCTCGTCGGCGGCGATCCCGGCGGCCAGGACGCTCACCGCTTTGGCGACGGAGTGGATCTCTTCGCGTTCGTCGGGTGTCCAGCGGTGCTCGGCGATGTCGTCACCCACACGGACGTGGAGCCCGTGGGCGCGGAACCCGGTGTCATCGATCCGGCTCACGATCGCGTCACGAAGAGGTTCGGCTGCGGGCACGGTCTCAGGCTAGGCGCTCGCTCCCGCACCGTCGTGCGTGCGGTGCCCGAGCCGGCTGCACGGCGCCCCCGATGGTGCCGAGCGCACCTCAAGAAAGCGACAAGAGCTGCGCAACAAACGCAAGATCGCACAGGCCGCCGATAGCTTTCGGCTATTACCCGCATTCGCCGGTCTGCGCGTCGCGCCGGTCGGCAGCCCGAAGGAAACCATGAAACGTACATCCTGGGCCGCGCTCGCGAGCGCGGCCGCTTTCTCGGTGATCGCGGCGGGGGCGTTGATCGCTCCGCCCGCTTTCGCCGTTCCTGCCTCGTCGACCGACGACGTCGTCGAATTCGACCAGGGCACTGCCTACGTCCTCACGAATGTCGCCACCGGTCTCGTCGCCGGCATTCCCGGGAACACGAAGCACGAGGGCGCTCTGCTGAAGCAGACCGCCGACAAGGGCACAGCCAACCAGCAGTGGTACCTGCGTCCCGCGGGCGGCGACCTGTTCACCGTGGTCAACGTCAACAGCGGACTCGTGCTCGACCGCTTCCTCGACGACAAGCGCGGAACCGCCGTCGGCCAGTGGACCGCCAACGGTCAGACCAATCAGCAGTGGACCTTCGAGGCCGTCGGCGACGACACATACGAGATCCGCGTCAAAGACACCGGACAGGTGCTCGAGGTCGGCGCCAACGCCGACGAGGCGGCCGGGGTCACCGCGGGCACCGACGAGTCGAAGCCGACGCAGCGGTGGCGTTTCACCGCCCTCGACCGGGTCTCGGTCACCCCCACCCCGGCGGTCGCGGCCAACGGTTCCGGCTGGTTCACGGCTCCCGTCTCGCTGACCTTCCCCTCGTCGAGCAACGGCGTGACCGTGCAGACGCGCGTGCAGGGCACCGACACCTGGTCTTCGACGCAGCCCGTTCGGGTGAGCGCTGAAGGAACCACCGTCATCGAGTACCGCGCCGTGCGCAACGGCTCTGTCGCGGCGGGTTCGCGGGGCACCACGACGGTCAAGATCGACACCGTCGGCCCGGTGGCGTCGGCGACGACGAGCCCGGCGTCGGGCACGGTCGCTGCGGGTGGCACGGCGACGGCGACCTTCACGGCCACCGACGCCACCTCGGGCGTCGAGCACATCGAGTACTCCACCGACGGCGGAGCCACCTGGGTGCGTGGGTCGAACGTCTCGTCTACGGATGCCGGCACGCACGACGTGACCTACCGCGCGGTCGACGCGGCCGGAAACGTCGGCGCGACGAAGTCTGTTTCGCTCACCGTGCAGGCGCCCGTCGTCGCGCAGAAGGCGACGCCGTCGATCACCTCGGCCGACACGACCCCGCTCGGCGACTGGTACCAGAAGGACGTGTACGTCACCCTCGTCGCGCCGCAGGCCGGGCAGAAGATCCAGTACCGCCTGTACGGCAGCGACTGGAAGAACTACACGACGCCGGTCAAGGTCGCCCGTAACGGCATTTCGACGCTCGACTACCGCCTGGTCGCGTCGGGCAAGCCCGTCGCCGGCTCGGAGGCGAGCCTCACGGTCAAGGTCGACAAAGTCGTGCCCGCGGCCACGGCCACGCGCAACGCCGCGAGCGGCATCGGCACGCCGAGCAAGCCGATCTCGGTCTCGTTCGTCGCGAAGGACCTCCACTCGGGCGTCAGCAAGGTCGAATACCGCGTGAACTCCGGGGCGTGGGTCACGGCATCCGGGCCCGTCGTGTTCGACAAGGTCGGTTCGTACACGGTCCAGTACCGCGTGACCGACGTCGCGGGCAACGTCTCGTCGGTGCGTTCGGTGCCGGTGACGATCAAGACGAAGTAACCCGCTCGTCTCCGCGCCCGGTCTCTCGAAAGGGGGCCGGGCGCGGAGGCGTTCCGGGCCGCTACCGTTGGGCGCATGGGGGAGCCACTGTCGGCCGCGGATGCGCGCATCCTCGCGCTCGAGTCCGATGTCGTGCGCGGGCACGCGCTCAAGCTGCTCGTGCTCGACCCGGGCGAGGCGCTCGACCTCGACGCGGTGCGCGCAAGCGTCGCCGCCCGCCTTCCGGCCTTTCCCCGCGGCCGACACGTCGTGGTCGACGAGGACGGGGGCCCCGCGTGGGTCGATGCCGGCGAGGTGGATCTCGCGCACCACGTCCGCCGGCGTCCCGCCGCCGACCCCGCCGCGCTGCGCGCCACCGTGGGGCAGCTCATGTCGGAGCCCCTCGACCGCGCCCGACCGCTCTGGACGATCGACCTCATCGGCCCCCTCGCCGACGGACGCGAAGCCCTCGCGATCCGCCTTCACCACGCCGTCGCCGACGGGCTCACCGCCGTCCGCTTCCTCGAGTCGGTCGTGCTCGAACCGCACGATGCCCCGGCGCACGAGGTCGGCATCCGCGATCCCGAGGCCCGGCCCTCGAGGTGGAGCGAGTGGGAACGGATGCCACTGACCCTCGCCCGCGAACTCGGTCACCCGGGGTCCCACTCGCCGTTCGACCGCCCGATCACGGCGCACCGCGCTCTCGCGTTCGTCGACGTACCGCTGGCCGAGGCGCGCGCCGTCGGCGCCGCGCGGCCGGAGCACGCCACGGTGAACGACGTCCTTCTCGCCGTGATCGCGGGCGCGCTCCGGCGCCGTCTGCTGCATCACGGCCACGTCCCGCGCTTGAACGCCCAGGTGCCGGTGAGCCTCCACGAACGCGGCGAGGACGCCGCGGCATCCGGAAATCGTGATTCGTTCGTCGACGTCGGCCTCCACCTGCACGAGGGCGACGACGCACGGCGGCTCGACCTCATCAGCGCCGACACCCGCGCCCGCAAGCACGGTCACGACGCCCGCGCCCTCGACGAGCTGTTCCACGCGCTCGCCGCAGCGGGCCCCGTGGGGGCGGCGCTCCGCGGTCTCGCGGACGATCCGCGCGAGTTCGCGCTCGCGGTGTCGAACGTCCCGGGTCCGCGAGTGGCGGTCTCGGTCGGCGGCCGCCGCGTCGCGCATGTGTACACCTCGTCGGAGCCCGGCCCGCGGCACGCGTTGCGGGTGGCCGCGATCTCGAACGATCGCTGGCTCGGCATCGGGTTCTGCGTGGACCCCGAGGCGGTCCCCGACGTCGAGCTGCTCGCCGACGCCGCGCACGATGCCTGGGAGGCGCTGCGCGCGTGAGCCGCGGCGCGCGCGCCGCGTGGGGTGGGTCGTCGTGGGGTGGGTCGTCGTGCGGAGTCCATGCGCGAAACGCCGAGTGGCGGCATCCGGTGTCGGTGTGTCGTGTTCGAACTCCGCGTGACGGTACGGTCCACGGCCGCCTCGGAATGACCGATCGACCCCGGACGTCTCTCGACGCCGTGGCACTTCCCGCACCGGGGTCGCCCGCCCCGCCTAGGCTGGGCGCGGGAGGAGTCGCATGTCGTCGAGAGCGGGGCGCGCGCAGCGCGTCGGTCGGGGGATCGCCGCGGCCGCCGTCGCGACGTTCATCGCGACCGTCTCGCACTCCTCGGTCGGCGCCGAACTCCCTCCCGCGCTGAACGTCGCCCTCGCTCTCTCCCTCGCGGCCCCGGTGTGCGTCCTGCTGGCCGGGCGCACGGCGTCGTGGTGGCGTCTGTCGCTCGCGGTGGTGCTGAGCCAGGCGTTGTTCCACGGCATCCTGGCCCTCGACCTGCGCGGAGACGGTGTCGTCGCAACGGGCGGGCATCACGGGATGCCGGTGGTGCTCCTCGATGCCACCGGATCGAGCCACGCGGTCGTCGCGCACGGGTCGCACTCGCCGTGGATGTGGGTGGCCCACGCTTTCGCCGCGGCCGTCACGATCCTCGCGATCGGTCGAGGCGAGCGCGCCGTGCAGGTCATCGCGCGGTTCTTCCACGCCGCGCTCGCCGTGCTGCGGCCCTTCCGCGGGCTCCCCCCGCTGGCGGACGACGTACGCGCAGCGCCCGAGCCGCTCCTGCTGACGACGGCGATGACCGTGCTGTCGGCGATGAGGCATCGAGGTCCGCCGCTCGCGGCGTGACACCTCGACCCCTCATCCTCGCGCGACGCGAGTCGATCGCGCGCGCCTTCGCAGAAAGCAGCACCATGTCTCGTTCTCCCTTCCTTCGCCGTGCCCTCGTGGGCCTCGCGGCGGGCGCCGTCCTCGCGATCGGCGTACCGCTCGCGGCATCCGCTCACGTCACCGTCAACCCGAACACCGCGACCCCCGGCAGCTACGCCACGGTCAACTTCCGCGTTCCGACCGAGTCGGAGACGGCCTCCACCGTCAAGCTCGAGGTGAGCCTGCCGACCGACACGCCGCTGAGCGCGGTGCTCGTCCAGCCCGTCCCGGGTTGGACCGCCACCGTCGAGAAGGGCGCACTCCCCGCGCCCGTCGAGGCGAACGGCAACACCGTCACCGACGCGCCGTTGAAGATCGTCTGGCAGGCCGACCCGGGCGTCGGGATCGGTCAGGACCAGTTCCAGATCTTCTCGGCCGTCCTCGGACCCGTGCCCGACGTCGGACACCTCGTCCTGCCGGCGGTGCAGACCTACTCTGACGGGTCCGTCGTCGACTGGGCGGCGACCCCCGACCAGGTCGCGGCCGACTCCTCGCTCGAGCCCGCGCCGGTGCTCTACGTCAACGACACCCCGCCGACCGGTGAGCACAGCCACAGCACCGCCTCGGCCGCCCCGTCGTCGGCGGACCACGACATGGATGCCACGGCATCCGGTTCGTCGTCGGACTCGGGCACGGCGCTCGGTCTGAGCATCGCCGCCCTCGTCGTCGCGGCGATCGGTGCGGTGCTGGGCGCTCTCGCCTTCGCCCGTCGCCCGAAGCGCGGCTGAGCGTGCGCGTGTCGAAGGCCCTCGCGCGGACCGTCGCGGTTGCGGCGATCGCGCTGGGCGCCGTGCTCGGCGGGGCCCAGGCCGCCTCGGCGCACGACAGCCTCGAGTCGACGTCGCCCGCCGCGGGCGCGACGGTCTCGTCGCTGTCGGAGGTGTCGCTCGACTTCAGCGCCAATCTGCTCGGGTACGACGGCGGCAACATCGTCATCGTGCTCGGACCGGACGGGCAGCACTACGAGACCGACTGCGTGACCCTGTCGGGGCCGACCCTCACGGTTCCGGTGGCTCTGGGCGCTGCCGGGGAGTACCAGGTGGAGTGGCGCGCGGTCTCGTCCGACGGCCACCCCATCTCGGGGTCGTACTCGTTCACCTCCACGGAGGCGGGTTCGTCGACGGGCCTCGCGCAGTCGCCCTGCGCCGACGCGGCCGGCGCGGGGCAGGCCACGGCTCCCGCGACCGAGACGCCCGCGAGCGGAGCACCGTCGGGACTGACCCTGGGTCTCGTGATCGGCGGCGTGGTCGTCGTGCTCGTGGGTGTGCTGGTCGTGATCATCCTCCGGACGCGTTCGCGCGAGGAGTGACGCGGCGCCGCGGTGCCACCGTCTCGCGGAAGCGGGGTGGTGGTGCCGCGGGTGGCGGGCGTCGTGGGGCGGCTTGGGTGGCGGTGCGGTGCCGTGGGCGTCGGGCGCGGGTGGTGTGTGCCGTTAGGCGGAGTCGGCCGCGGGTGGCCCGTACCGTTAGGCGGAGTCGGTGGTGGACACGCCGGGGCGCGGCATCCTGAACCGGCGTGTCGCACGTGAACTCCGCGGGACGGTCTCGGGCGCTGTGCCGTCAGGCGGAGTTGGCCGCGGGTGGTGTGTGCCGTTAGGCGGAGTCGGTGGTGGACACGCCGGGGCGCGGCATCCTGAACCGGCGTGTCGCACGTGAACTCCGCCGGACGGCCCGGCGCGTGCGCGCCCCGCACGACGGCCCGGTGCACGCGCGGCCGGACGAACGGGCGGGCCGGATGCCGCGACCTACAGGTCCTGCCCCGCCACCGCGAACGTGTCGCAGGCGTTCACGCCGCCCTCGCGTCCGGCGTCGAACCAGCGCTGGCGCTGCTCGCTCGATCCGTGCGTCCAGCTCTCGGGGTTGATGCCGCGACCGGACTCCGCCTGGATGTGGTCGTCGCCCACCGCAGCGGCCGCCGCGAGGGCGTCACTGATCTGCTGCGGCGTCGGCGGCTCGAGGTACGGCGTGCCGTTCTCGTCGACCTGCTCGCCGGCCGCGGCAACCCAGGCGCCGGCGAAGCAATCGGCCTGCAGCTCCGTGCGCACGCCGTTGCTGTCGGGGCCGGTGCCGTTGTTCGGGTACTGCTCCATGACCCCGGTGAGGTTCTGCACGTGGTGGCCGTACTCGTGGGCGAGCACGTACAGCTGCGCGAGCGGACCGGCGGTCGTGTCGTACTGCTCGCGCAGGATCGCGAAGAACGTCGGGTCGACGTACACCGTCTCGTCGGGCGGGCAGTAGAAGGGGCCGGTGGCGTTCGAGGCCGTGCCGCACGAGGTCCCCGTGGACTGGTCGACGATGATCAGCTGCGGTTCGCGGTAGCCGTCGAGTCGTTCCTGCCAGAACTGATCGATGTTGAGGGATGCCGCCGCCAACCGGCACGAGTCGTCGCTGTTCGCGTCGGCTCCGGTCTCGCAGTTGGCGATCGCCTCTCCGCCGGTCTCCGGGCCGGCGGCTGTTCCCCCGCCGATCAGGCCGGTGAGATCCGTGCCGGTGAACAGAGAGAACAGCAGCACGACGATTCCGCCGAGGCCTACCGCCCCGCCACCCACCGCGGCGACGGTGCCGCCCCGGCGCTTGGCCGAGTTCCCGCCGACGCGGGCGTTGTCGTTGAACGTCACGACCGTCACGGTACGCGCGCGGGCGCGTTCGGACATTGGCCTTGCGCGCGGGCCTCGGAGCGGTTCAGCGCTGCGAGATCGGGTGCGTCTCGACCTCGAACTGCCCGAACGGCAGCGGCGACCACACCGAGAACGCGCTCCAGTCGTCGATCCGGAGCGTCATGATCGCCCACCATCCGACCACCAAGCCGGTCAGAGCCACGACGACGATGACCATGCGGGCGTTGTTCAGGATCCGCAGCGCGTGATCGACGTCGGTCGCGCGCCCGAGCACGCGCGTCAGGGCCGTCACCACGATGATCGCGAGGATCGCGAAGACGAGCGGGCTCGGGCTCATCGTCACCGTGCCGCAGATCGGCTCGATGTCGGTCGGCTTCCCGTCCGCGCCGATGTACCCCTTGCCGTCGCTCGCCAGGCCCCCGGAGCAGCTGCCGTGCGTCCCGCGCACGAACATCCCGAGGATCGCCGCAGCGACGACGCCCCAGATGACGAGAGAGCGGATGCCGGCGATGATCGGGGCTCCGGGCAGGAGCCCGTCGCGGTCATCGTCGGCGGTGATCTGGGCGTCCCTCTGCGTCGCGCTCATCCCTCCACCCCTGCAGGCGGGACGCGAGGCGTCGAGAGGGGGCGCCTCAGACGATCCGACGGACCGCGGCGTCCGCGGGCGGCGGGGCGGTGCTCTCGCGCACGACCAACTGCGGGCGCTCGGACGAGAAGCGGCGCCCCGTCTCCCCGGCGATCTCGTTCAGCAGGAGCTGGAGTCCGCGACGGCCGAGGCCGGCGAAGTCCTGATCGACCGTGGTGAGCGGGGGCGTCCAGAGCGAGGCGAGCGGGTGGTCGTCGAACCCGGCGACGGAGATGTCATCGGGAACACGGCGACCGGATGCCACGATCCCGCGGATCACGCCCATCGCGATCTCGTCGTTTCCGCAGAACACCGCGGTGACGGTCGGGTCATCGGCGAGACGGCGACCGATCTCGATCCCGGAACGGGGGTCCCAGGATGCGTCGCTCAGCGGGGGAACGACGGCTCCGCGACGCTTCAGCGCCCGGCGCCATCCGGTCGTTCGGCCGTCCTCCCGGCGCGACGGCGGAACCCGTACGTGGTGCACGGTCGCGTGACCGAGATCCAGCAGGTGGTCGGTGAGCTCCTCCGCGGCGCGGGACTCATCGAGCACCGCCTGGCGAAGCCCGGGCTCACGGACCCCCGAGAGGGCGACCACCGGCAGTGAGGGTGGGATGCGGTGGAGAGCGGCGACCCCGGGAGGGTCGAACTTCAGGACGCAGACCCCGGCCAGCGGCTGCGACAGCGTCGCCGCGATCGCGCGGTCGATCTCGTCGTCGTCTGTGCTCTCGACCACGGTGATCATCACCGTGTAGTCCCCGGCCCGCGCGGCCTCCTCGATCCCGCGGATCGTCTCGGCGTAGCCGTACTGCGACGTGTCCCCCGCGATCACGGCGATCACCTGTGCCTTGCGGGACGCCAGCACACGGGCCGCGGCGCTCGGCCGGAAGCCGAGCGCCGCGATGGCCGCCTCGACGGCCTCGCGCTTGGCGGGGCTAACCTTCGCCGCACCGGTCAGCACGCGCGACACCGTCGGCACCGACACCCCGGCGCGCGCCGCCACGTCGGCGATCGTGGCCGGTTTGGTGCGGGAGGGGTCCATTGCGCTCCGTCTGTGCGCGGCACCCGCCCTCATTTGACGGCGCCGCTGGTGATGCCCGAGATGATCTTGCGCTGCGCCACCATGAACGTGATGAGCAGGGGCAGGCTCATCAGAATGATGTACGCGAAGATCAGATGCCAATTCTGAAGGTACAGTCCGGCACTCGCCACCTGGTACAGGTTCAGCGGGAGGGTGTCGAGGCGACCGCCGACGACGAACAGCGCGTAGAAGACGTCGTTCCAGATGTACAGGCAGATGAGGATTGTCGCGGTCGCGAGCACCGGCATGAGCAGCGGCAGGATGATCTTCACGAAGACCCGCACCGGCGAGGCGCCGTCCACGCGCGCCGCTTCCTCCAGCTCGACGGGGATCGTGCGGACGAAGCCCGTGACGAAGAAGATCACGGTCGACATGTACATGCCCATGTACACCCCGATCATGCCGACGGGGGTGCCCGCCAGCCCCAGCTGACGCAGCAGCAGCACGATCGTGACGACGGCCGGGGGCAAGACGATGCCGCTGATCGCGACGGCGTAGACGAAGGCCAGACCCTTCGAGCGACGGCGTCCGAGGATCCAGGCGGCCATGGATCCAAGGACCAGCACGCCCAGCACCGCCGGCACCATCACCAGGACGCTTCCTCCGAAGGCGGCGAGCATACGCCCGTCTCCGATCACGGTCGCGAAGTTGTCGAGCAGGTGCCACTCCGACGGGAGGGCGAGCGAGGGGACGAATGCCTCCGCCTGCGTCTTCGACGCGGTGAGCACGGTGAGCAGGAACGGGATGCCGAGGAGCACCACCGCGACGAGGATCGCCGCCACCGGTTGCACGAAGCGGCCGAGCGGCGAACGCCGCCGGGGGATCCGCTGGGCGCGGCCGGTGGTCAGGGTCATGGTCTCGGTCACAGCACGTCCTCCCGCTTGCGCAGAATCCGGATGACGGGGAATGCCAGGATCGCGACCACGAGGAACAGCACGAGGCTCATCGTCGTGGCCTGGGCGAACAGGCCCTGGCCGAATGTCCGGAAGATGAAGATGTTGAGCAGCTCGGTCGTGCCGCCCGGGCCACCGGCCGTCGTGGCCTGCACGATGTCGAAACCGTTCATCGACCCGAGCAGGGCGGTGGCGACGTTGAACGTGACCGCCGGGGCGAGCAGGGGGAACCGGATGGAGCGGAACGTCGTCCACCATCCGGCGCCGTCGAGGCGGGCAGCTTCGAGTACGTCGTCGTTGATGGTCTTGAGGCCGGCGAGGTAGATGAGCATCGACAGGCCCATCCACTTCCACGCGTGGATGAGGGCGACCACCACGATCGTCCAGGTGGTGCTGCCGAGCCAGGCGATGTCGATGTTCTGCCCGGTCACGGCGCTCAGGATGCCGTTGAGCGCGCCGTCGGGCTTGAGCATCGCCTGGAAGATGTAGCCGACGGCGAGGGCTGACATGATCACCGGGACGAAGAACGCCACCCGCAACGCGCGGTTCGTGCGGGTGTCGCGCTCGAGCAGGAGCGCGAGCGCGAGGCCGAAGAGGTTCTGGAAGATCGCCACGAGCACGGCGTAGACGAGCGTCACAGTGAGCGCGTTCACGAGCGAGCCGTTCGAGAACAGCGAGACGAAGTTGTCGGTGCCGATGAAGTCGATCGAGCTCTTGAAGCTCGACCAGTTCGTGAACGCGTAGACGAAGTTGAAGACGGTGGGGACGGCGAAGAACACCACCAGCACCGCCAGCGCGGGGATGAGGAACCACAGGGGGTGGTCCTTCGCGTGCCGACCGCGCGGGGTGGGTCGCGCCGACCGCGGCGGCGGCGTGACCGTTCGAGGCCGCTCAAGGGTCGAAGTCATGGGGGTGTTCCTCCCGGAAAGGGGGCGCCGGACCGGAGTCCGGCGCCCCGTGCGGTTCAGAAGCCGGAGGCGCCGATGGCCTTGGCCAGTTCGGCGAACTGCGACTGCGTGGCCTCCGCGACCTGTTCCGGGGTCTTGGTGCCCTGGATCATGTCGCCGAGGTTGAGGTACAGGTCGGGGTTGGCCACGGCGAGCGCCTGCATCGAGCCGACCGAGTCGCCCAGGGACTTGCTGACGTCCAGCAGCGCCTGCGGCACGTCCGAAGACGACTCGACATCCGACTGCAGCGAGACCGTCTTCTGCGCCTGGACGAAGTCGCTGTAGCCGTCGCCGAGCCAGTACGACAGCAGCTGACGCGCGGCGGCCTCGCGCTTGGCATCCCCGGTCTTGAAGGCCACGAGGGCGTTCGACTGGTCGGGGATGAAAGTGCCGACGTTGCCCGAGGGCGAGATCGGGAAGAAGCCGATCTTCTCGTTCAGCTCGGCGGTGTCGGCGAGGGACTGCAGCTGCCCGAAGAACGAGTTCACCTGCACGGCCATGGCGGCCTCGCCCGACAGCAGCGCCGGGCCCTGGTCGTCGAAGGTCGCGGTCTTCAGGTTGGCGTTGAACAGACCCTCCTGGATCAGGCCCTGATAGGTGTCGATCGCACCCTGGATGGTCGGGTCGGTGAACTTCTCCTTGTTCTCGTTCACGCGCTCCCACAGGCCGTCCTTGGCGGCGTCCGCCAACTGGACCGAGACCCACCACTGCGTGGCCCACGGTGTACCGCCGCCGAAGTCGAAGAACGGGGTCACGCCGGCGGCCTTGAGCTGGCGCGCGTCGGCGAGGAACTCGTCCCAGTTGCCGGGGGTCTTGGTGATGCCGGCCTTCGCGAAGACGTCCTTGTTGTAGTACACGCCCTCGACGGCCGGGGTCGTGATGAGGGCCGCGTAGCGCGTGCCGTTCAGGATGCCGGTGATGTCCTTCAGCTCCGGCGTGTACTTGTCGATGAACGGCGCTCCGTCGAGCGACTGCAGGTTCGTCGAGGCGTTGAGCGCCGTCAGCTGCGAGGCCGTGGGCTGCCAGAACGCGAGGTCGGGCTTGTCGCCCGTCGCCACCTTGGTCTGCACGCTCTGCTCGTACGGGTCGGGGATCGTCACGACGTTCACCGTCGCGCCGGTGGCCGCCTCGAAGCCCTTGATCACGCTGTCGGGGACCTTGTTCGAGTTCTGCGCGGCCCAGATGGTGAGGGTCGTGCCGTCGAGCTTGGTGTCCTGTGCGGGCCAGTCCGCGGGGGCCGCGTTGCCGCCACCGGCGCCCGGGTCCGAGCAGCCGGCCAGGGCGAGTGCTGCGACAGCGGCGACGACCGTCGCAGCGAAGAACCGCTTCTTCATTGAATTGCTCCTTGTTGGTGTGATCAGTGTGATCCGGTGCGGGCGTCGTCGTCGACCTCGGTGGGTCGATGTGACAGACGCAGGGTGCGCGCGGCGAGACGGGTATCGGTGCCACGCACGTGGAGGGTTCCCGTCGTGGCATCCCAGTCGGTGTGCCAGGCGGGGAGGTCCAGGGGGAAGACCGGGGTCACCTCGACGTCGTGACCGACGAGGTGGGGGAACGACAGGGTGGTCGCGTTCGCGCCACCTCGCCGCCAGATCGAGACGAGGTCGCTCTTCGCGCCGCGCAGACCGAGCGCGAGCCACGCGTCGTCCCAGCGGGGGAGTCCGAGCGGCCAGTGCGGGTGCGCGGTCGCGATCTCGCCGCGCAGGTCCTTCGCGACGGCGATCGCGGTCGCGACGCG
The DNA here is from genome assembly GCF_001476285.1 of Microbacterium testaceum. Classification (GTDB taxonomy): domain Bacteria; phylum Actinomycetota; class Actinomycetes; order Actinomycetales; family Microbacteriaceae; genus Microbacterium; species Microbacterium testaceum_B. Next base: position 29,573 of record NZ_LDRU01000041.1, read on the forward strand.
CGAGCGCTGCTCGTCGTTCATGCGGTTGAGGTGACCCGAGACGTAGAACCGACCCAGCAGCCCCGTGACGAGGCAGAACGAGGACTCCTCGGCATCCATCTCGGGCTGGGGATAGGCCCAGCTCGCGGCCTGCTCGGGGAGGATCGAGATCGGCGCGCTCGCGGCGATCGGCGGGTACTTGCGGAAGTCCTGCTGGTCCGAGGTCGACTGCATCGCCAGGCGCGAGAGCATCGCGTAGTCCATGCGCATCGCGCCGGAGCTGCAGTTCTCGACGATGAGATCCGGATGCCGATCCAGCACGCCGTCGATCCAGTCCAGGTGCGCGCGATTGTGACGGAGGAGTCCGTCGCCGACGCTGTCGGCGTCGCGGTCGGTCCCGGGTCCGGGGTTGATGTTGTAGTCGATCTTGAAGAACCCGATGCCGAAGTCCGCGACGAGGCGGTCGACGACGGCGTCGAGGTGTGCGCGAGCGGTGGGGTGGCGCAGATCGAGATGGAACCGGTCGTGCTCCACGACGCGTTCGCCGTTCCGCTGGAGGAACGCTTCAACGGGGAGTGCATCGGCGATCGGACTCTGGATGCCGACCACCTCGGGCTCGAGCCAGAGCCCGGCGATCATCCCCTCGGCGTGGATCGCGTCGACCACTTCGCCGAGTCCGCCCGGGAACCGGGTGGTCGACGGCATCCAGGTGCCCACGGAGTCCCACCAGTAGCCCGAGTCGTCGTACCAGCCGGCGTCGATGCAGAACACCTCGGCACCCACCTCGGCCGCGGCGCGGATGAGGGGAAGGAGCTTCTCGGTGGTGGGGTCGCCGTCGAGGGTGTTCATGTAGTCGTTGAAGATCACCGGCATCGCGGTGTTGTCCGGGTGCGTGCGGCGTGTGGCCCGGCGGTGGTCGGTCAGGGCTCCGATCGCGGACACGGCGTCGACACCGAGAGCGAGCGTCACCGGCACGCTCTCGAAGCTCTCTGCCGGGGTGAGGACGCGACTCCACCCGGAGTCGGCGTCCGTGGGTCCGGAGAGCGCGAGGTAGGCGCCGGCGGTGTCCTCGCCGATCTCCCATCGCCACGCCCCGTTGTGCTCGATCTGCCAGGCGAGCGCGAGGGATGCCTCGCGGGATTCCAGGATGCCGGTCGGCAGCTGGTGCGCGGTCGACCAGGTTCCCGTGGAGACGGCTGACAGCGAGCCGCGCGGATTGTGACCGGTGAGGTGCTCGGCGAGGGGAACGAAGTCGGGGCCGCGCAGGGGAGTGCGCGTCCACCGACCCTCGCCGAGCCAGTCATTGGTGCCCGTGAGGCGCTCCCATCCGGCGAGCGCGTCTCCGGAGTGGTCCCGAGCGGTGAATCCGGCCACCCACGACGCGACGGCGCGCAGCACGATGCGACCGTCGCCGACGTTGCTGGCGATCACGCGGCTGGTGACGGCGGCGACTCCGTCGCGCGCGGTCAGTTCGAGGCGCACCTCGAGATCGCCCGAGCGTTCCCGGATCACGAGTCGGCGGACGCCGCCTTCGTCGATCTCGTGGTGGTCGACGTACCGCAGTCGTGCGCCGTGCTCCGTGTGGGCGAGGCGACCGGAGGCGGGGCGATGCCCGGCGTCGGCGGTGAGGATCTCGACCGCGGGGACGCGGTGGACGGGCAAGGTGCGGCCGGCGACGGCGACGGCGGAGCACGTGACGGGCGACTCGGCATCCCAGTCGAACGTCAGCGTCACCCGGTCGTTGCCCCACGCCAGGGTGGGCTTCGCGCCGGTGGCTGCGGGTTGCGTCGTCGTCATTCGTCTCTCCGTCGTGTCGAACTGAAGAGGACGCTAGCCGACGTTGAAAGCGTTATCAAGCACGATCTTGAAACCGCTATCAAATCTGGTTACATTTCCTTCGGGCGCAACGCCGCGTCCTCTGATCGATGGAGACACCCCCGATGAGACACCCCCGATGGATCGCCGCGAGCGCGATCGGAGCCGTCGTGCTCGGTACGCTCGCCACTTTCGTTCCCGCCGCGACCCCCGCGACAGCCGCCACCACCGACACCCTGTCCGTTGACTTCGCCGCCACCACCGGCGACTTCCGCGGCGGGGCGTCGGGCACCCTGTACGGCCTCGGCGACGACGGTGCGCCGACCCAGGCGCTGATCAACGGCGCCCACGTCACCAACACCTCGCAGAAGGCGCCGTTCGGCACGCAGCACCCCAGCGGCGACGCGCTGAAGGTCGAGAAGGGATTCTTCGCCAAGAACGGCACGCAGCTCGACATCTACATCCAGGACTACTACCCCGACTGGGCCTACAACGGAGGGAAGCGTCCGGGCGACGACCGGACCTACAACCAGGCGGACGGCACGTACACGAACCAGTCCAACGGCATCTGGGACTACCTCGAGGTCGTGGAGTTCGTCACCGAAGCGGTCGCCACGAAGTCGGCGCACCCGAAGGATTACGTCTTCATCCCGTTCAACGAGCCGGACGGGGGAAACTGGTACGCCGACAACACGTTCTTCGCGCAGCAGTTCCTGCCGGACTGGAAGGCGGCGGTCGAGAAGATCCGCGCGGTGTACGCCCGGCACGGCCTGGGCGACCCGGTCATCGGCGGCCCGGGTGATGCCTCCTGGCATGCCGACCGCACGGCCACCTGGCTCGACTACGCGAAGCAGACGAACACTCTGCCGCAGTTCATGATCTGGCACGAGCTCGGCATCGACAATCTCGCGACCTACCGCTCGCACTACGCCGAGTACCGCAAGCTGGAGGCCGACCGTGGCATCAGCCCGCGCCAGATCAACATCACCGAGTACGGCCTCCTGCGTGACATGGGGGTCCCGGGGCAGCTGATCCAGTGGTTCTCGATGTTCGAGGACACGAAGGTCGACGCGCAGACCGCCTACTGGAACTACGCGGGCAACTTCTCCGACAACTCCGCGCGGCCCAACGGCGCCAACGCGGGGTGGTGGATGTTCAAGTGGTACGGCGACCTGGCCGGGAGCCAGACGGTGAAGGTCACCCCGCCGAAGCTGAACGTCGCCGACACCCTTCAGGGAATCGGCTCGATCGACACCGCCGACAAGAAGGCGACAGTTCTGTACGGAGGGTCGGGCGCCGACACGGTGTCGCTCGCGCTCACCGGTCTGAGCTCGAGTGTGTTCGGCTCGCGCGTCGACGTCGAGGTGCGCGAGGCTCCGCTCTCGGGTGCCGAGGGGCTCGCCGCCACGCCGCGCGTCGTGACCTCTCTCTCGGGCGTGGCCGTGACTAACGGCGCCCTTCAGGTGAACGTGCCGAACTACGACCGGTACGCCGGCTACCAGGTCGTCGTCACCCCGCAGCGGGATGCCGTGCCCTCCACGGCTCAGGTCTGGTCGACGTCCGTGGAAGCGGAGGACACGACGATCACCGGTGCCCGCGTCTACGACCAGTCGCCCACGGGGAACGGCGGATGGATGTTCCTCGCCTCGCACGGTCGCGATGTCGGATCGTTCAACAACGCCTCGGCGAAGGCCGATTGGAGCGTGACCGTTCCGCGGGACGGCACCTACCGCTTCCAGGTCATCGGCGCGACCCCCGGCACGCCGGGCCGCCACGCGCTATTTGTCGACAACGCCAACCCCACGACGGTGCAGTACACCGCCGACCTTGCGCTGAACGACAACAGCAAGTGGAAGTACCGCGGCAGTGCCGAGGTGCAGATCGCCCTGAAGAAGGGCACGCACACGCTGTCGCTGCGCGCGAGCGCCGACGGGTCGACGGTGCTGCCGAACGCCGACATCACTCTCGACAAGTTCGTGCTCACCGACGTCACCGACGGAGAGGCGACCGTGTATCCGGCATCCACGATCCGGCTCGCGGGCGCTGCGGCGCTCACGTACGACGTGTCCGGAAGCCGCGGAGCTGCCAAGATCGGGGCCGATGGTCGGGCCGACGTCTACGCCACGGCCTTCCAGTCCGGGTACTACGACGTCAAGGTCGACTACCGCACGACCGGAGCGTCCGACGTCGCCGTCGACCTGAACGGGCGCCGCGTGGCGTCGGGGACCGCCAACGGGGCGGGCACCTGGTCGACGACCGCTCGTCTGCACCTGTCGGAGGGCATCAACGAGATCGAGGTGCGCTCGCAGGCGGGTGTGGCGCTCACGGCGGTGACCACCACGCGTGTCGCCTCGGCCGACTCCGCCGCCATCAAGGTCGAGGCGGAGTCCGGCACCCGCAACGGCGGGGCGCGCGTGGGGACGTACGACGCTGCGTCCGGCTCGAACGTCTCGGGCGGGAAGTTCGTTGGCAACCTGGGTAACGGGACGGGCAACACGCTCACGATCCCGAGGGCGGTCGGCTTCACCACCGCCGGTGACTACGACATCGTCGTGAAGTACGCCAACGCGGAGGTCTCGGGTCGACACGACTACAACCCCCAGGTCGTCGACCGTCGCCTGCAGGTGACCGAGGCGGGCGTGGGGCGCGTGGGCGAGGGCTACTTCCGCTACACCTATGCGTGGAACAGCTTCTGGGAGCGCACGATCCCGGTCACGCTGTCGACGACGAACGGGGCGATCGTGCTGGGCAACGACGGCCCGTGGGCACCCGATGTCGACTACGTGGTCGTCGCTCCCGTGCGCGTCGGGCAGCCGTCGACCGTCAAAATCGGCTGATCGCGCACACGAGAGGTGCCCACGTCCTCACGGACGCGGGCACCTCTCACGTGCGATCCGGATGTCAGTCCAAGAACTCCCGCGCCGCCACCACGAGGTTTTCGACGCCTCGGTCGATCGTCGGCTGCATCACCGGGGCGAAGAACGGCGAGTGGTTCGTCGGGATGTCACGCTCGATCGTGCCGCCGGCCAAGGCATCCGAGAACTTCTGCGGGTCCACTCCGCCCCAGAACCAGTAGACGAGCGGCACGCCCGCGTCGCGTGCGAACCACGACACGTCTTCGCTGCCGGTGAACATGCCCGGGTCGACGACGCTCGTCTCGCCGAACGCCCGACGGAAGGCCGCGGTCAGGCGGGCCGTGGCATCCGGATCGTTGATCGTCGGCGGCAGCGTGTGGTCGGTCGTGATGGTCGGGGTCTGCTCGGCTCCGGAGGCCTGCGCCTCGGCGCGGACGATACGTTCGACCTTCTCGAGCACGCGGTCGCGCGCGGCGTCGTCGGGGTAGCGCAGGCTCAGCTCGAGCTTCGCCTCGGCGGGGATGATGTTGTTCTTCAGGCCCGCGTGGATCGAGCCGACGGTCACGACGGCGACGTCGCGCGGGTCGACCTCGCGCGACACGATCGTCTGCAGCCGCATGACCGTCGCCGCGGCCATGACGACCGGGTCGATCGTGGAGTGCGGGCGCGAGCCGTGTCCGCCGCGACCGTGCAGCACCACGGTGAGTCCGTCGGATGCCGCCATCTGGGTGCCTGGGCGCACGCCGATCGTGCCCGCGGGGAGAGGCGTCACGTGCTGACCGAGCACGATGTCGGGCTTCGGATAGCGGTCCAGGATGCCGTCGTCGAGCATCGCGCGAGCCCCGGCGCCGTACTCCTCGGCGGGCTGGAACACCGCGATGACGGTGCCCGACCACTCGTCGGTCGTCGCCACGAGCCGCTCGAGCGCGCCGATCATGGCGGTGATGTGCATGTCGTGCCCGCACGCGTGCATGACGGGAACGGCGTTGCCCGCCGGGTCGGTGCCGCGGGCGGTGCTGGCGTACGCGAGGCCCGTCTGCTCCTCGACGGGGAGTCCGTCGGTGTCGGCGCGCAGCCACACGACCGGACCGTCGCCGTTGTCGATCCGCGTGACGATGCCCGTGCGGCCGACCCCCTCTTCGAACTCGAGACCGAGGTCGGTCAGGTGCCGTGCGATCACGCCCGCCGTGCGCGTCTCCTGGAACGACAGCTCGGGGTGGGCGTGCAGGTCGATGTACAGGTTCTCGAGGTCGACGCTCATGCCCCGAGCCTAGTTCGCCGTGCCGCGCCGCGACCCTCCCCGCCGCCGCGCGGCCTGGGCATTGAGTGTCCAAGACACCCGGAACCCTCAAAAAATCGTCCGGGTGTTTTGGACACTCAACCTGGCCGGCCGGCCCCGCGCGGGGGTCATCCACGTCCGCTACCGGATGCCGCCTCGCCCCGCAACCCGTCCCGGGCACCCCGGCGCGACGGCGAGGCTGGCCGCATGACCACGACTCACTTCGATCACCTCATCGTCGGCGGCGGCATGGTCGCGGACACGGCGGCGCGCGGCATCCGTGAGATCGATGCCAACGGCTCGATCGGCATCCTGAGCGATGACGTCGACGCGCCCTACACGCGCCCCGCGCTCAGCAAGAAGCTGTGGACCGACGACGAGTTCACGTGGGACAAGGTGCCGCTCGGCACCGCGGACGACACCGGCGCCGACATCCGCCTGCGCACGCGGGTCACGGCGATCCGCCCCGAGGAGCGGGAGGTGGATGCCGACGGCCAGACGTTCTCGTACGGAACCCTCCTGCTCGCCACGGGTGGGAAGCCCGTCGCCCTGCCGATCGAGGATCGGTCGAACGGTGAGCGGGCGCTGACCTTCCGTACCGCTGAGGACTACCGCCGTCTGCGGTCGCTCGCGGACGAGGTCGACCGGATCGCGGTCGTCGGGGGCGGCTACATCGGCTCGGAACTCGCCGCGGCTCTCGTGCAGAACGGCGTCGACACCGTGCTCATCCACACCGGGGCCGTCCTCGGCGACGCCGTGTTCCCCGCCGCGCTCGCGGAGAGGTTCGAGAAGCTCTTCCGTGATGCCGGTGTCGAGATCGTCGCCGGGTCGAAGGTCGCCGGGGGAGACGCGGATGCCACGGGCGCGCGCCTCGAGCTCGAGAACGGCGACGTGGTCCGGGCGGATGCGGTGGTCAGCGGTCTCGGGATCGAGGTCGCGACCGACCTGGCCGAGGGGGCCGGACTCACCGTCGATGACGGCATCGTCGTCGACGCGCAGCTGCGCACCTCGACCGACGGGGTCTGGGCGGCGGGAGACGTCGCGAGCTACCCCGACCGGATCCTCGGTCGCCGCCGTGTCGAGCACGTCGACAACGCGAACGAGCAGGGTCGGGCCGCGGGCCGCAATCTCGCGGGTGCCGCCGAGCCGTACACGCACACGCCGTACTACTACTCGGCGGTATTCGGCATCCGGTACGAGGCGGTCGGGACCCTGGATGCCGCTCTCGACACCGTCGAGGACTGGATCGATCCCGAGCGCGGTGTCGTCTACTACCTCGACGACGACCGTGTCGTCGGTGTGCTGCTGTGGAACGTCGAAGACGCGCGGGACGCGGCGCGGAAGGTGCTGGCCGAGGCCGATCGGCTGTCGCGCGACGACCTCCCCGGTCCTATCCGCTAGCGCCTCGAGCGGCTCTTGTCACGCCCTCGCCCGTCACAGCGGGGTGCGGAGGCCGTCGCTATGATTCTCGTGCGTTGCTCGACGCCGCCGCGGAGAATCCTGGGGAGTTCCTATGCCTGAGCCCATTCTGATGCACCTGACGCTTCCGGCGGGCCCGGCGCGCGACGCGGTCGGGGCTTCTCTGGCCGAGCAGGGGTTCACGGTGCAGCCCACCGCCACGGGATCGCTCGACGTCTCGCGCGGGAGCCTCGGCACGACGCTCGTCGCCGGGGCCTTCGCCGGGCAGGACATGCACGTGCGATTCGACGTGCACGTGCGTGACGAGCCGGACGGATCCGTGGTCGAGTTCGTCCACTCCGCGGCCGGTGGCTTCTTCAAGGGCGGTGCGGTCGGCGCGGTCAAAGCGGGTGACGTCGTTCGTGAAGCGGCGCACCGGACCGGCGTCCGGCTCGCCGAGCAGGGACTCGTCCAGGGCGCGGTTCCCGTCCCTCCGGCCCCCGACGCGGCGGCGGGTGCTCCCGCGCCCGAGGGCGCTCCGGCCTCCGCGGGTGCTCCGGCTCCCGAGGGCGCGGCTCCGGCCGCCCCGCCGTACGCCGGGGCGCAGCCGGGCGGGGTTCCGGCGTACGCCGGCTCGGCATCCATCCCCCCGCCCGTGGACTACGCGAACCGCACCAACGTCGTGTCGATCTTCGCGCTCGTGCTCGGCTTCGTCGTGCCGATCGGCGGCATCATCGCCGGAGCGATCGGCCTCTCGCAGGTCAAGCGCACCGGCGAGAAGGGCCGCGGTCTCGCGATCGCCGGCATCATCGTCGGTTCGGTGATGACCCTCCTGGGCATCATCGGCGTCGTCCTCTTCTTCGTGTTCCTCACCATCGGCGCCGCCGCGTCGGAGGCTCAGTCGTCGGGAGACGGTGGCTACTCCGACCCGGGTCAGGGCGGCGACTCGAGCCAGCTGATGACGCTGACGGTCGGGGAGTGCCTCGACGATGTCGCTTCGGGTGTCCTCACGACCGACAACCTGGTCGACTGCGACCTGCCGCACACCTACGAGGTCTTCGGCGACTTCACCGTGCCCGACGGCACCTTCCCCGGCGACGACGCGATCACGGCCTCCGCGCAGGAGCAGTGCAACGCCGCCTTCGAGGCGTACATCGGCGTCTCGTACAACGACTCGACCCTCGACTACAGCTACGTCAGCCCGACGAGCGACACGTGGGCGCAGGGCGACCGCGAGATCTCGTGCCTGGTGACCGACCCCTCCGGCGAGACCACGGGAACGCTGCAGGGGGCTGCGCGCTGACGTCGGTGCTGGCGGGCTCGGCGACGACGTGGAGGACGTTGGTCCTTCATGCATAACGGCAGGATCCCGAAGTAGATCAGGGGAGGCGCGTGACCGAACGGGGAACGCTCGTCAACGGACTCGAGGTGCAGGCGGTCGCGAGGCGCGAGGGCTCCGGCATCCGGGTGGTTCTCTGGGCCGAGCCGAGCGAGCTGACGCGGGACTACGACCGTGTCTTCCGCGCTGACCTCGACGACTATCTGCTGTCAGCGGAGCGCGGGGAACACTTCGGCATGACATTCCCCCTGACGGGGGCAGAGGCCATGATGACGGGCGTCACTCTTCGCGGGCTCGACGGCATGGCACCGCGGCACAGTGTGACCAGCGAGGCCGGCGGATCGGAACATCCCTGGCGGATCGTCTATCGCTCGCCGATCTGGCAGCCCGCGGAGGTCCTCCTCGCCGGCGCGGGGGTCGCCTTACATGTCACGGTCGAAGACTGATGTGAACCACGGCCGCGGACTCCCGGTCGCTCGCTTGGTAGGAGCGGAGGGATGCCGAGCCCCGGCGCCATAGCCGCGCCCGTCAGCGTCGCGAGACGTCGACCGGCCCGGTCGAGCCGCGGTCGACCAGCTCGAAGGGGAGGGTGCCGAGCCCCGGCGCCGGGTCGGCGCCGTCGAGCTCGGCGAGTGCCGCTTCCGCCGCGCGCTCTCCCTGGCCGCGCGCGAACTGGTCGACGGTCGTGAGGCCGAACCAGCGGCCGAGCTCGTGCCCGTCGACGCCGATGATCGACACGTCGGCGGGAACCCGCAGGCCGAGCTCGCGCGCGGCGAGGATCGCGCCGATGGCCATCTCGTCGGATGCCGCGAAGATCGCGGTGGGCGGGACGTCGCCGCTCAGCGTGCGGGTCGCGGCTGCGGAACCGCCCTCGATGGTGAAGTCGGCCGGCTCGAACACGGCGTCGGCGCCGATGGCATCCATCGTCTCGGTGAAACCGAGCCGGCGGAGTGCGGGAACCGACGATGCCGCGTTGGTCGTCGTGTCGGCGCCGATGTGGGTGACGCGGCGGTGCCCGAGCGCGATGAGGTGCTCGGTCGCGAGGCGTCCGACTGCCCGGTCGTCGACCGTGAGCGTCGTCAGCAGCGGGTTCGGGCCGCCGATCGAGACCACCGGCACGCCGAGGCTGCGGAGCAGCGCCGACTCGGCGGCATCCATCTCGATCGCGATCGTGACGACGGCGTCGATGCGACGCCGGCGCAGGTGGTCCTCGAAGACGCGGCGGCGCTCGGCCGGGTCGGCGCTCACGCTGTAGAGCGTGATGTCGTAGCCCTCGCGGACGAGTGCGTCGGAGATCCCCGCGAGAACGGTGCTGAAGAACCACCGGTCGAGGAACGGCACGACGACGCCGACCGCCCGGGCCCGCCCGGTCGCGAGGCTCGACGCTGCCGCCGAGACGACGTACCCGAGTTCCTCGGCGGCAGCGAGCACGCGATCGCGCGTCGCGGTCGACACCGGACCGCGTCCGCTCAAGGCGCGCGAGACCGTGGCCGTCGACACTCCCGCCCGGCGGGCGACGTCGTCGATACCGGCCACGGTCTCGCGATTCCGGATGCCGCGGCTTACGCCGCCGCGATCCAGACGGTGGTGTCGGTCGGCAGGGCGTCGCCGTCGAGGGGGCCGCTCGCCACGAGGACCTCACCCGCGGGGAGCTCGACCGACTCGTCGCCGAGGTTGGCGATGACGGTGAGCGATCCGTTGCGGAAGGCCACGACGTCGTCACCGTACCCGTCGAGCCAGTCGAGCGCCCCGGCGCCGAGGTTGCGCGCGCGACGCTCGCCGAGCAGCGAGCGGTACAGCGACAGGGTCGAGGCGGGGTCGTCGACCTGCACGTCCCGCGCGAGCGCGGCCCACTCCGCGGGCTGGGGGAGCCACGACTCACCCGTGGTGTTGAAGCCGTAGGCGGGGCCGTCGGCGGTCCACGGGATCGGGACGCGGCAGCCGTCGCGGCCGTAGCGCTCGCCGTTCGTGCGGAACCACGTCGGGTCCTGGCGGGCGTCATCGGGCAGGTCGATGACCTCGGGGAGGCCGAGCTCTTCGCCCTGGTAGAGGTACGACGAACCGGGGAGCGCGAGCATGAGCGAGGTCGCGGCGCGGGCGCGCTGCAGGCCCTTCACGGGGTCGGGCTGGCCGGGCGACTTCGGGCCGATGCCCGCGCCCTGCGGGTTCTCCGCCGTCAGCGCGAGGCGCGAGGCGTGGCGCACGACGTCGTGGTTCGACAGCACCCAGGTGCTGGGCGCACCGACGGCGGCGTACTCCTCGAGCGACTCCGAGATCACGTCGCGGAGAGCCTCGGCATCCCACTTCGTCTCGAGGTAGTGGAAGTTGAACGCCTGGTGCATCTCGTCGGGCCGCACCCACAGCGCGGTCTGCGCGACGGTGGGGAGCCACGCCTCGGCGCACAGAGCCCGGTCGCCGTCGTACTCCGCGAGCACCTCGTGCCACTCGCGCCACACCTCGTGGACGCCGGGCTGACCCCAGTACGGCACCTCTTCGGCGTCGCCGCCCATGGAGCCGCCGTCCGGGTCGGGCGTGAAGTCGGGCAGGCCCTCGGCCTTGATGAGGCCGTGCGCGACGTCGACGCGGAAGCCGTCGACCCCGCGATCGAGCCAGAAGCGCAGGATGTCGCGGAACTCCGCGCGCACCTCGGGGTTGGTCCAGTCGAAGTCGGGCTGGCTCTCGTCGAAGATGTGCAGGTACCACTGGCCGGGCGTACCGTCGGCCTCGGTCACGCGCTTCCACATGCCGCCGCCGAACACGCTCTCCCAGTTGTTCGGGGGCAGCTCGCCGTTCTCGCCCTTGCCGTCGCGGAAGATGTACCGCGCCCGCTCCGGGCTGCCGGGCGCGGCCTTCAGAGCCTCCTGGAACCACACGTGCTGATCGCTCGAGTGGTTCGGCACGAGGTCGACGATGACCCGGATGCCGCGCTCGTGCGCGCCCGCGAGCATCGCGTCGAAGTCGGCCAGGGTGCCGAAGATCGGGTCGACGTCGCGGTAGTCGGCGACGTCGTAGCCCGCGTCCTTCTGCGGCGACCGCTGGAAGGGGCTGAGCCAGATGGCATCCACCCCCAGCTGCTTCAGGTCGTCGAGGTGAGCGGTGACGCCGGGCAGGTCGCCCAGGCCGTCGCCCGAGGCGTCGGCGAAGGAGCGCGGGTAGATCTGGTAGATGACGGCGGTGCGCCACCACTCCGAGCCGGGTGCGGACGCGAGTTCGGGTCGCGAGTCCTGCTGCGTGAAAGTCATGCGGCTACGTTAGTGCAAGCGCTTACATCGGCGTCAAGCGCGTCCCTGCACCCGGCTCCCGCACCTGAGTGTCCAGAACACCCGGACGGTTCCGAGATTCGCCCGGGTGTTCTGGACACTCAACGGGGAAAGGCGTGAGAGTCGAGGCGCCGGGGACGCGGGCGCGAGGGCGCGATTAGGCTGGGGCGGTGCCCGACGCCTCCGCCCTCGCCCGTGCCGAATCGCTCATCACGAGCATCCCCGACTACCCCAAGCCCGGGATCATGTTCCGCGACATCACGCCCCTGCTGACGGATGCCACGGCCCTGCGCACCGTCGTCGAGGCGCTCGTCGAGCCCTTCGCGGGCCGGTTCGATGCCGTTGCGGGAGTCGAAGCGCGCGGCTTCCTCCTCGCGGGAGCCGCGGCCATCGCCGCGAACGTGGGGCTGATGCCGATCCGCAAGGCCGGGAAGCTGCCCCGACCCGCCGCCGCGGTCGAGTACGACCTCGAGTACGGCTCGGCCACGATCGAGATGCACGACGACAACGCCGCCGGTGCGCGCGTCCTGCTGCTCGACGACGTGCTGGCGACGGGCGGCACGCTCGCCGCCGGTCGTGAGCTGCTCGAGGCGGTGGGCAGCGAGGTCATCGGCATCGCGACGCTGCTCGAGATCGACGGCCTCGGCGGCCGCGAGGCTCTCGGCGGCGACGTGCACGCGATCTTCCACGTCTGACGCGGCTCCCGCCTCCCTGCGGCGCCGCCGCGTCCCGCGCCGTCCAAGCCCCCGCGTTGAGTGTCCAAGACACGCCGTAACGGGGTCGCCCATTACGGCGTGTCTTGGACACTCAACGTGAGAGGGGTGCGCCGCGCCCGACGCCGGGCGCGCCCCGCTACCCGCGACCCAGGCGCAGCCGGAGGCCCTCGAGCAGGGCGTCGAGGCCGAGGGTGAACGCGAGGTCGGCGGGGGTGGCGCCCTGAACCTCGGCGAGTTCCCGGCGCGCGTGGTAGGCCGCGGCGAACGTGGGGACGTCGGCCCGATCCCCCGGATCGAGCATGTCCTGCGGGGCGGAGGCGTCGAGCGCCGAACCCAGCACGAAGGACTCCACGGCCACGATGACGCTCATCGATTCTGCGGCTGACCAGCCCGCATCCTGAAGCTGGGATGCCAGGTGGTCGTACGATCTGCCGACGGTCGAGGTCGCGTCCAGGGGGAGCGCCGACAGGTACGCGACCGTCGAGGGGTGGGCGGCGAAGGCCGCGCGATAGGCGTGCGCCCAGTTGCGGAGAGCGTGGTCCCATCGGGGATCGGGAGCTGCGTCGGCGTCGATGCGTTCGGCGAGGATCTCTCGGATCTCCGCGAACACCGCCGTCTTGTTCTCGACGTGGTTGTACAGCGACGACACGCGCACGCCGAGCGCTCGCGCCAGATCGCTCATGCGGAACCCGGTGTCGCGATCGTCGTCGAGCAGGCGTAGGGCGGTCTCGCCGATGAGGCGGCGAGAGAGCACTCCGACCCGCGGACGCCCCACCGGGCGGGGTCGTCCGGCGGCCTCGGACGCTGTCTTCGCTACTGCACTCACGCTGTTTCCTCGCCGTCGAGCCGGAGAAATCCGAGTCGGAGAAACATTGTACGTGCGCGTAAATCGAACTATGTTCGTTTTACGCGATCGCAGGTGATCGCACCTCATCCAAGGAGTTCGCTCATGTCTCAGCGTTCCCGCACCTCCCTTCCCCGCTCGATGGGCGTCGTCGGCCTCACCCTCTTCGGCATCTCGTACATGGCGATCGGCACGGTCTTCACCACGTACGGCATCGTGAACCAGCTGACCGAGGGGCACCTCGTGGCGTCCTACGCCGTCGCCCTGATCGTCATGCTGTTCACCGCCTCGAGCTACGCCGCGATGGTCCGCCGCTACCCGGTCGCCGGTTCGGCGTACACCTACGCACAGCAGTCGTTCGGCGGGGGCGTCGGCTTCCTCACCGGGTGGATCCTGCTGCTGGACTACCTGTTCATCCCGATGATCAACTTCCTCATCCTCGGGCTGTACGCCAACACCCAGTTCCCCGACGTGCCCGTCTGGGTGTTCACCCTCGGCGCGATCATCGTCGCGCTCATCCTGAACGTCCTCGGCATCTCGCTGGTGAGCAAGGTCAACACCGCGGTCGTCCTGATCTCGTTCGCCGCGGTCGTGGTCTTCGCCTTCTTCGCCATCAAGACCGCGATCGGAGACCCCGACGCCCCCGGCGTCTTCGAGCCGTTCCTGCCGGGCAGCGCACAGTTCAGCCCGGTTCTGACGGGTGCCGCGGTGCTCTCGCTGTCGTTCCTGGGCTTCGACGCCGTGTCGACCCTCTCCGAGGAGGCGAAGCGCCCCCGGCGCGACATCCCGATCGCGATCATGGTCACCACGATCGTCGGCGGACTCCTCTTCATCGCGGTCGCCTGGGTGGGCGCTCTCGCCTACCACCTGTCCGACTGGAGCACCGCGCCGCAGGCGCTCCTGGATGCCGCGGGTGCGGTGCTCTTCGACCACGTCGGGGGACCGATCCTCGCCGGCACCTTCGTCTTCATCACCGTCATCGGCACCCTCGGCGCCGGGCTCGCGGGACAGGCGGCGGTGTCTCGCATCCTGTTCTCGATGGGTCGAGACGGCATCCTTCCGCGTCCGCTCGGCGGCCTGTCGAAGAAGTACGGCACCCCGGTGGTCGCGACGGCCCTCGTGTCGGTCGTGGCCCTCGCGGGGCTGTTCGTGACGCTCGCCCAGGCCGCGTTCATGATCAGCTTCGGCGCGCTCGTCGCCTTCGCGATGGTGAATCTCTCGGTCATCCGCACCTATCTCTTCCCGCCGCGCGCGGAGCGTCGCGCGCTCACCGCGGGACGCCTCATGCGGTACGGGATCGTCCCCGCGATCGGCTTCGCGCTCACGCTCTGGCTGTTGAGCTCGCTCGAGGGCGGGACGTGGGTCATCGGCGGCATCTGGGCACTGCTGGGCGTGGTGATCCTCGCGATCAAGACGGGGATGTTCCGGCGCCCGGTTCCGAAGCTCGACTTCTCGGAGGTCGAACCCACCACCGAGGCGATCGACCAGCTGCCGCGCGAGTCGTTCCTGGGGCAGAAGTGACGGCATCCGATCGAAGCGACACCCGTCGCTCACTGAGAAGGGAGGCAGCCATGCCCGAGAACACCGACCTGCTGGTCCTCGCGGGAGCGATCCTGACGCCGACGGCCCTCGCCGGAGCGCCCGCGGAGGCCGGGTTCGTGGCGATCCGCGACGGCGTGATCGTGGGGGTGGGGACTCCGGATGCCGCTGACTCGTGGATACCGCGCGCTCAGCGCGTCGTCGACCTGGGTGATGCGACGCTCACCGCCGGTGTCGTCGATGCGCACATCCATCCCGTCGCCGGGATCGGGATGACGAGAGGCGTCGATCTGAGCGAGGCGGAGACCCTCGAGGACGCCCAGCAGGCGCTGGCCGCGGAGTCCGCCGACGCGGGCGAATGGGTGTTCGGGTGGGGCCTCAATCCCATCGTCTTCGGTGTGGCGGCACCGTCGATGCGACTCTTCGACCGGCTGCCGCAGGACCGCCTCGCGTTCGTGCAGCTGTTCGATGCGCACTCGGCCGTCGCGTCCGGGGCGGCGCTGGCTCGCGCGGGTGTCACGGGTGCCGAGACCTTCGACGACGCCTCGTCGATCGCCGTCGACGCCGAGGGCACGCCGACGGGCTATCTCCTCGAGCACCGCGCCATGGGGCGCGTCACACGCATCGTCCCCGCCCTGACTTTCGAGGAGCGGCGTGATGCCCTCGTGGCCATCCTGCGTGGCATGGCCGAGACGGGCGTGACGATCGGGCAGATGCTCGACTCGTCGGACCCCGACGCCTTCGACCTCTTCGATGCGATCGAGGCGGAGGGCGAGCTGCCGATCCGTCTTCGCGTCTCGCCGATGGCCGTTCCCGGTTCCACCGAAGCGGACTGGGCGCAGCTCGCCGACCTGCAGGGCCGGCACGGCCGCCGGTGGGAAGTGCGCGGCATCAAGCTCATGATCGACGGCACCATCGACAACGGCACCGCGTGGTTGCGAGAGCCCGACACTCTGGGCGAGTCGACCGAGTCGCTCTGGCTCAGCCCGCCGGAATACGCCGCCGCCGTCGAGTACTTCCACGCCCGCGGCATCCCGACGACGACCCACGCGATCGGCGATCGCGGCATCGAGTTCGTGGCCGCGACGTTGAACGGCCTCGAGCGCACCGGTGTCCCGCACCGCATGGAGCACATCGAGACGCTGCCCGACGACGTGCTGGATCTCATCGTCGAAGCCGGAGTCTCGGTCAGCATGCAGCCCACGCACTGCACGCACTTCACGCGCGCGGACCACACCGACAACTGGTCGCGCCGCCTCGGCGACGAGCGCGCCGACCGCGCGTGGCGCACGCGCGACCTGCACGACATGGGCGTGGTCGTGGCTCTCGGGTCGGACTGGCCGGTGGCGCCGTACGACGCACGGGCCACCCTCGCCGCGGCGATGCTCCGCCGCCCGGCAGGTCGCGTGGATGTCACGCCCGTCCTGCCCGATCAGGCCCTCGACGCCCCGGTCGCCCTCGACGCGCACACGCGCGGATGGTGGCGTTCGGTCGGCGAGGCCGGCGGGACCATCGAGGAGGGGATGCCGGCCTACCTCACGGCGTTCTCCGCCAACCCGCTGACCGCGGATCCCGACGCCTTCGCGACGGCCGACGTGCTGTTGACGGTCGTCGGCGGTGACGTGGAGGTCGACCGGACGGCGGTGACCGCGCGGGGGTGACGCGTCCGTCCCGCGGCGACGGTGCGCCGAACTCCTGAGTTTTCGGACCTTTCGGGGTGGGATGCCGTGCTTTCCCGCGCCCTCTGGGTGCTCGGCATCCGTTTCTCAGGAGTTTCGCGCGCGCGCCGGCCGCGCCCGACGGCTCAGCGCATCACGCTCGCGCCCAGCTCCACGGGGCTGCCCTCGATGTTGCCCACGATCCCGCGGATGACCCCCGTCCCGTCCTCGCGGCGCAGGCCGTCGTACCAAGCCTGCGTCGCGGCGATGTCGAAGGCGTGCGTCTCGTGCGCGCGCTTGCGGGCACGCAGCACGAGGTCGCCGGCCCGCTCCGTGCGGATGCGCTCGTAGCGCTTCAGCGAGTCCTCGACGCCGAGCGTCGTCGTGGCGAACACGATGCCGAGTGCGAAACTGTCCTCGAGGGCCGAGCACGCGCCCTGGCCGATGTCCGGCGCGGTGTTGTGGGCGGCGTCGCCGAGGATCGCGACGCGCCCGCGCACCCACGTGTCGAAGGGGTCGATGTCCCAGATCTCGACGCGGTTGAGCGACTCGTCGGGGTCGATCCCGTCCAGCAGCGCCCGCACCCCGGGCGCGCCCCACTCGCCGAAGGCCTGCTCGAGGGCGGCCATGCGATCCTCGACCACTCCCGACGGCCCGGGGACGTCGACGAAGAAGTAGAACCGGTCGCCCGCGACAGGCATGACCGCGCAGCGCTTGCCGTCGCCGACGTAGGTCGTCCACTGATCGAGCGGTCCGATCCGCTCGTCGGCGCGTACGAGACCGTTGTAGTTCACGTAGCCCGAGTACGACCTCTCGGGACGGATGCCGGCGGGCTCGGTGACGTAGTCGCGCACGAGCGAGCGCGCCCCGTCGGCGCCGATCAGCAGGTCGGCGGTGTCGGTCGAACCGTCGGCGAAGGTGGCGGTGACGACGCCGTCGGCCTCGGAGACACCGGTCAGCTGCTTGCCGAGGTGGATATGCGCGGAGCCGACGGCATCCATCATCAGCTGCTGAAGGTCTGCCCGGGCGACCGGATACGGGCGTTGACCGGTCTGTTCGGTCACCGGGGCGAGGCTGAAGCGGCAGAGCTCGTCGCCGGTGTGGCCGTCGTAGTAGGCCATGTCGTCCATGCGCCCGCCGAGGGCGGCGACCTCGGGGCCGAGGCCGAGCCAGTTGAGCACCTTCACGCCGTTCGACCACAGCGACAGGGCGGCGCCCACCGGACGGTTCTCGCGCATGCGGTCGTACACGACGACCTCGTGGCCGAGCTTCTGCAGGGCGAGGGCGGCGGAGGTTCCGCCGACTCCCGCACCGATCACGATGACTCTCATGCCTCTCCTCAGCTGCCGCGGTAGGTCGAGTAGGCGAACGGGCTCAGCAGCAGCGGCACGTGCAGATGCGCCTCGCCGCTCACGGTGAACGCGACCGTCGCGATCGGGTGGAACGACGCGACCCCGCGCGCGCGGAAATACGCACCGGTGGCGAAGGTCAGCGCGTAGTCACCGTCGTCGAGTCGTTCGGGGCCGAGGGCGAGGCGCCCGTCGGCGTCGGTCATGCCCTCGGCGACGGGGGTGCCGTCGAGTCGGGCCAGCGCGACGGCGACGCCGGTCGCGGGCGTGCCCGCCGTGGCATCCAGGATGTGGGTGGTGAGGTGGGTCATTCGGCGTCCTCGGGGTCGGCCGGCGCCTCGTCGGCGAACGTCGTCCGCAGGCGCAGCAGGGCGATCTCGGCGAGCTGGCGGGTGGCTTCCACCGTCTCGGTATCGGGGTCGTTGCCGAGGCGACGTTCGAGCTCGGCGCGCATCTCGCTCGGCGTGCGTCCGGCCGCGCGGATGAGGAAGACGCGGCCGAACCGCTCCTCGTATGCCGCGTTCCCGGCGGCGATCGCGGCGACGTCGTCGTCGGCGGCGGAGGCCATGGAGCCCTGTTCGCGACGGGATGCCGCGGCCTCGGCGCCGTCGCCCGCGACCTTCGCGCCGATGCGGGGGTGCGCGTGCAGCGCCGCCTCGAGGTCGTCCGGCGACCAGACGGCGGCGAGGTCTCCGGCGTACGCGGCGAGGGCGTCGACGTCGGCGTAGGGGCGACCCGCGACGACGGCATCGACCCAGCCCGGGATGTCGGCCCAGACGCGGACGACGGCCGTGGCATCCGCCGTCGAGGCCGCGTTGAAGTGGTGCAAGTGCATGCCGGTCAGGCTAGGCGCGCCGCGTTACGGGGCTGTGGCGGGATGTGTCGGCGATGTTGCTGTGGGGAACATTCGTGTGCGGCGACCGGCCGGGCCCGTCCACGCGGCGAGAACCCGCCGTTCATCTCTAGATACCGCCCGTGAGAGTTGCCGGGCAGATCGCGTGGATAGCTTCTGTCCGGCCCGCCCGAGGGCCGACGCCCGGAAAGGGCGCCCCATCCGCGAGAGGACCCCGTTTCCCATGCCCCCCACGTCTCCGAGACGGTCCCTGCGACTTCTCGCCGCCGTCGCCGTCTCACTCGTCGGGCTGATGGTCGCCGCACCGGCTTCAGCCGCGCCGATCGACCGCGTCCAGGCATCCACCTCCGCCCTCCCCTCGGGGGTCGGGGCTCCCACGCTCCTGCTGCTGGAGAGCGTGAACGCGGCAGGAAAGGTCCTGCAGATCGGCGACACGAACGCGCAGGTGTCATCGGCGCCCGGCGCGACGGACCGCGCCGCCGCCGCGATCGAGACCATGAGGACCGGCAACGCAGCGTCGCTGAAGGCGCAGGCGTTGCGCTTCTATCCCGTCACGGGATCGGCCAACACCTACCTGATCGCCGATCAGCAGGACCGGGTCCTCGTTCGTTCCCGCAACAACGACACGGCCTTCCGCTACCTCCAGCTTGCCGATGTCGCGGACTCCGCGTCAGATCCCTACGCCCAGTGGGAGGCGCGCGACGCCGGCGACGGCACCGTCAACCTCGTGAACGTGCAGCCGGATCCGTCGTCGCAATCCGCCGCGCTCGATCTGTACAACTGGAAGACCACCGACGGCTCGGAGGTGCAGACGTACACGCTCAACACGGGTGCCGCCGTGCAGAAGTGGCGGATGCACACGCTGCAGGCCACCGTGGCGGTCCCCAGCGCGGTGGTCCCCGCGGGGTCGGCGCCGTCGATGCCGACGAGCCTTGCTGCCCGATACGGCTGGGGAGGATCGGTTCCCCTGACGTCGATCGCCTGGCGCATGCCCGATCGATCGGTCTGGAACAGCAGCGGCGAGGTCGACGTGACCGGAACGGCATCCGGTTTCTTCGGTGAGGCGGTCGCGGTCACGGCGCACTTCTCCGTCGGTTCGCCCGGTCAGGCGGACGATTCGGCGCTGAAGTCCTACGCGGGTGTGAGCGTGAAGGAACTGCGGATGCTCGCCCCGCGCACGGTCGTGCGCAAGGTCAGTGGAACGGCGGCGACCGTGACCTCCCCGGTGTCGTGGGACTGGTCGGCTCTCACGGATGCCGCGCTCGCGCAGCCCGGAACCGTCACGGTCGAGGCGGTCGCCGGATCGGGCTTCAGCGCGCGACTGATCATCACGCTCGTCGCACCCGAGCGCGTGAACCTGCTGCGGCAGAACGGCGTGCGTCCGGACTGGACGTTCAAGGACGGCACGACGTTCGCCCTCACCGATGGCAACCGCAACGCCGTCGGTTTCGCCGACTGGCGCAGCGGTGGAGCCGCCAACCGGGTCAACCCCAACCGGGTGTCGTTCTCGTTCGATCAGCCTCGCCAGATCACCGGGGTGAACGTCTACGACATCGGCGGGAAGCAGAACATCGGCACCGTGACCGTCCAGTACCGCACCCTGCTCGGCGGGTGGAAGAACCTGCCGACCGCGTCGGGCTGGCCCGTCACCAACGCGACCGCCAACCTCTCCCTCGAGGTCACCTCCACCCCCGTGCTCGCCACCGGCCTGCGCGTGATCGTCGGCAACAAGTCGTCCGGCACGTGGATGACCCTCTCGGAGGTCGAGGCCTACGGGCCCCGCACCCCCGCTTCCTGACTCGCCGTTCCGCTTTCCCGCATCTGATGAGAAGAGAGATGTCCATCCAGCCTCGTCGCGCCTCGCGCGCACGTTCCGTGGTCGCCGCCGTGACGGCGTTCGCCCTGTCCACCCTCGTCCTCGGCAATGCCTCCGTCGCGCTCGCGGCTGACGGGAACACCCCCTCGTCGGCCCCGTCCGCCGCCGCATCGGCCGACGCGCCCGCCACCGCGGACCGATCCAGCTTCCTCCTGCCCGTCCTCCCCGACACGCAGTTCTACTCGCGCTACAGCGCGTCGCAGTTCTACCCCCAGTACGGAACGAACCCGTTCGAGGCGCAGACGCAGTGGGTCGTCGACCACAAGAACGATTTGAACATCCCGTTCGCCGTGCAGCTCGGCGACGTCGTCGACCAGCAGTGGGTGGGCGATCAGTGGACCGCCGCGTCGAAGGCCATGCGGATCCTCGAGGACGGGGGCGTGCCGTACTCGATCATCCCAGGCAACCACGACGTGGCCGACCAGGGCGCACGCTCGTCGGAGGCCAACGCGGCGAACTACCTGACGAACTTCGGGGCGACGACGCTGAAACGGCAGGCCGGAGGAACGCTGCTCGGAACCTTCCAGAACGGGTACTCCTCGGCGTACGACTTCCAGGCGGAGGGACACGACTGGATCGTCCTCTCGCTCGGCTGGAACGCCTCCGACGACACGTTCGCGTGGGCACAGGGCATCCTCGATGCCCACCCCGGTGTCCCCGTGATCTTGAACTCGCACGCGATCATCGGCATCGACCAGGACCAGATCTCGCCCACGAGCTGGTGGTACGGCGACCTGCTGTGGGACAAGCTCATCCGCAAGAACGACCAGATCGTCCTGACCCTGAACGGTCACTTCCACGGGGCGACCCAACGAACGCTGACCAATGACTTCGGACACCCCGTGTTCGAGGTGCTGACGGACTACCAGATGGCCGCGGACGGCGGTAACGGCATCATGACGCTGTTCGAGTTCGACCTCACGAACAACAGCATCGACGTCGACACCGTCTCGCCCTGGGTGTCGAAGAAGCACGCCGATGCACTCACGTCGACGGACACCCCCGTGCTCGACGGGAAGTGGCAGCAGTTCAGCCTCCCGATCGACTTCGGCGCCCGCTTCGGTTGGTCGGCCCCCACCGCGGCGCAGGCCGACAACGTCGATCTGTCGGAGCGAGCCAAGC
This sequence comes from Microbacterium testaceum, assembly GCF_001476285.1. Lineage (GTDB taxonomy): Bacteria > Actinomycetota > Actinomycetes > Actinomycetales > Microbacteriaceae > Microbacterium > Microbacterium testaceum_B. The sequence continues at coordinate 51,455 of NZ_LDRU01000041.1, forward strand.
AGATCGTGTCGGCGGGATGGACCGGACAGGGGAAGGAGCAGCAGCTCGCCGTCGCCGGGAACGACAGCGACTACGTGCGCGTCGACGGGACGATCGCGCACTGGCGGTTCGGCGGCGTCGCCGGGGGCGACATGACGGACACGACCGAGATCCCCGACATCGCCGGGTCGAGCCCGATGTACCGCAACCCCGTGGACGACACCGACGCGCCCGACACGAGCGACGACGTCTCGATCTCGCACGCCAACGTGCCGGTGTACTCGGCCGACAAGGGCGCGGTGTGCTTCACCGACGTCCACCGTAATGCGGGCGCGCGCGACAACCTCGGCTACATCACCACCGAGTACGGAGCCCCGGCCACCTTCGCGCACCTCGACGCGAGCACCGGTTACACGCTCGAGACGTTCCTTCAGATGGACACCAACTGGACCGAGGCCGCCAACCGCTGGGGAGCAGCCATCACGCGCGGCGGTGCCCGGCAGTGGATGGGGATCAACGACTCCTCCGACCCCGGTGCCGGTGCCGCCTGGCTGGGCATCTCCAACCTCCGCGAGTACCAGTACTCGGCAGCGGATCCGCGCTCGAAGAACTCGTACACCCTCTGGTCGGGCGAGATCATGCCCGGGGCGTGGCACCACGTCGCGATCGTGAACAACCCGGCCGCGGGGACGGTCATCATGTACGTCGACGGCGTGCCGGTGCTGCGCAATGCCTCGCAGGTCGGCGGGATGATGGCCGCGGACTTCATGCCGTGGATCATCGGCGCCTCGATGTGGAACACCGAGCCGGAGCACGGCTGGTACGGCTGCGTCGGTGAGACGCGTCTCGTCGACCACGCCCTGACCACCGACCAGTTCCTGTACCAGCGCCAGAACATCGATGCCGGCGGACCGCAGTTCGCCCTGGCGGCGGACGTGTCGTCGGCGCAGCCAGCGGGGACGTCTCTCGCGTCGTTCGAGGGCACCGGGCTCGCCGGCGCCGACGTGCGCGTCGTCGACCAGGGCCGCACGATCGGTCGGGCAGCGGTCGCCGCGGACGGCACCTGGCACATCGCCCTCGACACCCCCGTCTCGGGCGCCGGTGCTCACCCGCTGAGCTTCGTGCAGTCGCTGGGCAGCCGCGACGGGAAGCCGCTCGAGGCGACGGTGACCATCTCGGCACCGGTACCGACGCTCACCGACCCGTCGGACCAGCGCGTGCTGGTGGGGGGAACGGCGACGTTCTCGGTGATCGCGGGGGGATCGCCCGCTCCGACCGTCGCCTGGCAGTCGTCGGCAGACGGATCGACCTGGGCGGATGTCGCGGATGCCACCTCGTCGACCCTGACGGTGAAGGATGCCACGACCGCGATGAACGGCCGGAAGTTCCGCGCCGTGGCCTCCAACGTCGAGGGCGGCAAGACCGTGTCGGCGGCGGCGACCCTCACCGTCATCGATCCGACCCCGTCGGTGCCGTCCTCGTCGGACCTGGCTCCCGTGGACGTCACGGGTCCTCTCGACGGGGGGACCACCGTTACGGTGCACGCGGGCGCGGCGCATAAGGGTCAGACTCTGCGGGCGTGGGCGTGGTCCTCGCCGACGGACCTCGGACAGGTGACGACGGATGCCGCGGGCGACGCGATCGTCGACGTCTCCGCGCTCGAAGCGGGCCGCCACACCGTCGCGCTCACGCAGCCGAACGATCCGACCGTCCTCGCCTGGGGCACGTTCGAGATCCCGGTGCACCCGACCACGCTGCGCGACAACGCGGAGCTGCGCACCACGGTGACCGCGAGCGATCTGTGGTCTCTCGATGCGCAGAAGTCCTCGGTGGACTTCGGCTCGGTCGAGCGGGGGACGCGTGCGACGGCGAACCTCGGCAAGGTCACCGTCGTGGATGATCGTGCCGCGCTGACGGGGTGGACGCTCACCGCGACGGCCACGCCTTTCACCAGCGGCAGCTACTCCGCCCCGGCGGACGCGCTCGGCATCCGACCCATGTCGTTCGCGGGCGAGGTCCTGCTGCCGGGTCTCGCCGTCGGCACGGGCGGAGGGGTCATCGCCACGGGCGCGGCCGGCGTGTCCACGGGGGTCGGCGGCGCGCGCTTCGACGCCGGCCTGGACTTCACACCGCCCAAGGATGCGCCCGTCGGTGTCTACCACTCGACGCTGACGCTGACGCTCGTCGCGAAGTAGAGCACGGAGGAGCCCCCGTCGACCTTCGGGTCGGCGGGGGCTCTGCCGTGCCGTGAGGTCTTCGCAGGTCCGCGCGGTCGCGCCCCGGTCAGGCGTGCACGATCAACCAGTGCGCGACGGCATCCGTCTCACCGGTGTTGTGCAGGCGGTGGGGGACCGAGCAGGGGTAGCTGATGGCATCCCCCGCTCGCAGGATCACGCGCTCCGCTTCGAAGTCGATCGTGAGCTCACCCGCGACGACCGTGCCGACCTCGTAGCCCTCGTGATGGAAGAGGCCGTCGGCGCCGTGGGCGGACGCCCCGGGCGGGTAGATCGACTCGAAGTAGTCGACGCCGGGCGACGACCCGGGGGTCAGTCGGCGGAACGAGACGCCGCTGTCGAGCACGATGTCGGGCGACTGCCCCGCGCGCTGAAGGGTGAAGCCCGAGGGGCCGGCGGGTTCGACGGGACGGTCGGATGCCGGATCGAAGGCCGCGACGAGCGGGACGCCGAGAGCGTCGGTGATCGCGATGAGCCGCGAGACGCTCGGCTGCATGACCCCGCGCTCGATCTGCGAGACGGCGCTGGGGGAGATGCCGAGCTTCGCGGCGAGCGCGCGGGCGGAGATCCCCCGCGCGGTGCGCAGCGCGCGGATGCGCTCGCCGACGCCGCCGGCGGGGACGGCGGTCTCCTCAACGGTGGCGGGCTGCGTCATGCCCCTGAGTCTAGGGAGCCGGGGCGTGTGAAGGAGCGACTTCACACGCTCGTTACATGAGCGAAACCAGCGGGGTTGTGTGAACCCATAACTTCACATCAGAGCTCCACTCCGGCCGCGGACTCCACGTCGTGGCATCCATCGTCCTGAGAGGAATGACATGACTTCCACACCGCTCACCGGCCCCCACGATCTCGTGGAGGCCGCCGGCCACCCCCACGGGGGCGGCAACATGAAGCCCCACTACGACGACCGTCTCGCCAACGAAGACCTCGCGCCGCTGCGCAAGCAGAAGTGGTCGAGCTACAACATCTTCGCCTTCTGGATGAGCGACGTGCACTCGGTCGGCGGCTACGTCACCGCCGGTTCGCTGTTCGCCCTCGGTCTGCAGTCGTGGCAGGTGCTCGTCGCCCTCATCGCCGGCATCGTCATCGTGCAGGTCTTCGCGAACATGGTCGCCAAGCCCAGCCAGAAGACGGGTGTCCCGTACCCGGTGATCAACCGTGTGGTGTTCGGCATCCGGGGTGCGAACATCCCCGCGATCATCCGCGGGCTCATCGCGATCGCCTGGTACGGCGTGCAGACGTTCCTCGCCGCGGAGTCGCTGAACATCATCTTCCTGAAGTTCGTGCCGGGATCCGCGGCGCTGCTCGACGTCTCGTTCGCGGGTCTGTCGGCGCTCGGGTGGATCTCGTACGCGATCCTGTGGACCGCGCAGTTCCTGCTGTTCTGGAACGGGATGGAGGTCATCCGCCGCTTCATCGACTGGGCGGGCCCCGCCGTCTACGTCGTGATGATCGTGCTCGCGGTGTACCTCGTGTCGCAGGCCGGCATCCAGAACATCTCGTTCACCCTGTCGACGAACCAGCTCGACTTCTGGGCCTCGATCCCCGTGATGTTCGGTGCGATCGCGCTGGTCGTCTCGTACTTCTCGGGTCCGATGCTGAACTTCGGCGACTTCGCCCGGTACGGCAAGAGCTTCGCCGCCGTGAAGAAGGGCAACTTCTGGGGCCTGCCCGTCAACTTCGTGTTCTTCTCGCTGCTGACGGTCATCACGGCGTCGGCGACCGTGCCGGTGTTCGGCTCGCTCATCACCGACCCGATCAAGACGGTCGAGCAGATCGACACGCCCTTCGCGATCCTTCTCGGCGGCCTCACGTTCGTGACCGCCACGGTCGGCATCAACATCGTCGCGAACTTCATCTCGCCCGCCTTCGACTTCTCCAACGTCGCCCCGAAGAAGATCTCGTGGCGCGCGGGCGGAATGATCGCCGCGGTCGGCTCGACCTTCCTCATGCCGTGGAACTGGTACTCCAACAGCGACGCGATCCACTACTCGCTCGGCGTCCTCGGCGCGCTGATCGGGCCCCTCTTCGGCATCCTGATCGCCGGCTACTACATCGCCGCCCGCCAGCGCGTGAAGGTCGACGCGATGTTCACGATGGATGCCAAGGGGCCCTACTGGTACCGCAACGGCTTCAACCCGAACGCGGTCAAGGCCGTCATCGTGGCGGGTGTTCCGACCGTGGCGATCGCCGTCTTCCCGAAGCTGTTCGCCGATCTGGGACTCTTCAACGTCTCGTGGATCAGCGACTACAGCTGGTTCATCGGCTGCGGCCTCGGCTACGTGCTCTTCCTGCTCTTCGAGCGTCTCGACCCGCGGGTGCCGACGTTCGAGGGCGAGACCGAGGGCATCTCGGACGGCACCGCGGATGCCGTGGAGACCCCCGCCGAGGCCGGGGCCGAGGCGCTGGTGCTGGCGCAGACGGCCGCGGATGCCGGGACCCCGGTGCCGGGCTCCGGAGCCGCGGCGCCCGCTGCGCCCGCGGTGCTCGCGCAGACGGTTCAGGATGCCGTCGTTCCGGAGCGCGGGACAGCAGCGCCCGGGCGCCCGACCGCCGCCGGCCCGCGCGAGGCGCTCGCGTGAGGATCCTGCTCATCAACCCCAACACCTCCCGGGCGATGACCGCGAAGATCGCGGACGCCGCCCGGGGGGTGGCGGGACCCGACGTGGTCGTCGACGCGGTCTGTCCCGCGGTCGGGGCGTCCGCGATCGAGAGCCACGTCGACGAGGTCGCCGCGGCGGCCGCGGTCGTCGAGCTGGTCGCGGCCGACCGCGACGGCGCGAGCCCCGCCGATGCCTACGTGATCGCGTGCTTCGGCGACCCTGGACTCGACGCGGCGCGCGAGCTGGTCGACGCTCCCGTCGTCGGGATCGCCGAGGCCGCGATGCACCTGGCCGCGGTGTCGGGTCGGCACTTCGGGGTCGTCACGACACTCAGCCGCACTCTCGGCCGTGCCCACGACCTCGTCGCGCGGTACGGCATGGAACGGGCGTGCGTGTCGCTCGCCGCGACCGGGATCCCCGTGCTCGACCTCGAGGAGACCGGGTCGCTCGCGGTCGAGACCATCGCGAGTCACAGCGCCGACGCCGCCGCGGGCGGAGCCGACGTCATCGTGCTCGGCTGCGCCGGCATGGCCGACCTCTGCGCCGAGCTGACGGCACGCGTCGGTGTCCCGGTCGTGGACGGGGTCGCGGCGGCGGTGGGGATGGCATCCGGGATGGTCCGCATGGGACTCGGGACGAGCAAGCGCGACGAGTACGCGCTTCCGGCTCGTGGGGCAGCTGCGCCCACCCTTCCTCCCCAGGCGGCGAATCTCGAGGTGTTTGCATGAATGTTGATCACGGTTACATCTGCGAAACGCGGGGCGCTTAGCGTGGCCGGTATGAGCACACGGATCGCCGCACGACGGGTCTATCTCGACGGGGAGTTCCGCCCCGCGACAGTCGTGAGCGAGGGCGGGGTCATCACCGCGGTCGAGCCGTTCGACGCCGCGGCCGAGACGGTGCTGCCGGGCGATTCCGTGCTCCTGCCGGGCCTCGTCGACTCGCACGTGCACCTCGACGAACCGGGCCGCACCGAGTGGGAGGGCTTCGCGACCGGCACCGCCGCAGCCGCCGCCGGCGGCGTGACGACCATCGTCGACATGCCGCTGAACAGCCTCCCTGTCACAACCACGACGGATGCTCTGGATGCCAAGCGCGCGGCCGCCGCGGGAAAGCTCGCGGTCGACGTCGCCTACTGGGGTGGCGCGGTGCCCGAGAATCTCGGATCCTTGCGCGAGCTCGCCGACGCCGGGGTCGTGGGTTTCAAGTGCTTCCTGTCGCCGAGCGGCATCGACGAGTTCGGACATCTCGATGCCGAGCAGCTCGAGCGCTGCCTCGCCGAGCTCGCCACCTTCGACGGACTGCTGATCGTCCACGCCGAAGACCCCGCGCACCTGCACGCCGACGGCGCGCTCGGTCCGCGCTACCGCGATTTCGAGGCCAGCCGTCCGCCCCTGAGCGAGAGGGCGGCCATCCGCCGGGTCATCGAGGCCGCGCGCCGCACGGGCGCCCGAGCGCACATCGTCCACGTGGCCGACGGGGGAGCGCTCGACGACGTGCGCGCCGCCAAGGCCGAGGGCGTGCGGCTGACGGTCGAGACCTGCCCGCATTACCTGACGCTCGACGCCGAGGCGGTGCCCGACGGGGCGGGCGCGTTCAAGTGCTGCCCTCCGATCCGCGGCGGTGACAACCGCGACCTGCTGTGGGCCGGGATCGTCGACGGCACGATCGACGCGATCGTCAGCGACCACTCGCCGGCGACCGTGGAGCTGAAGGGCAACCCCGATTTCGGTCTCGCCTGGGGCGGGATCGCGGGCCTGCAGACCGGACTTTCGGCCGTGCACTCCACGGCCCGCGCCCGGGGCTTGGCGTTCGAGAGCATCCTGCCGCTCCTCACGACCGGGCCGGCCCGCATCGCGGGCCTCGACGGGCTCGGCGTCATCGAGCCGGGCGCCCCGGCGCACCTCGTCGCGTTCGCTCCCGATGAGGAGTTCGTCGTGGATGCCGCCGCCCTCGAGTACCGCAATCCGGTCTCACCGTGGCATGGGCAGACGCTCACGGGCGTCGTGCGAGAGACCTGGCTCCGCGGCGAGTCGGTGTACCGCCGCGGCTCCGCGGTGACGGAGCGCGGGGGACGCGAGATCCTGCGCGCAACCGCGGCGGTGGACGCGTGAGCGGTGGCGAGGCGCGCCGCGCCGCGTCCGAGGTCCCCGTCCCGATCCTGCAGCCCGGCACCGGTCCGATCCCCGGTGACCACTACCTCCCCGCGACCCCGACCACCGTCCTCTGGGGGCGTCTGCCCTGCGCCGTCGATGCCGCCGTGCTCGAGATCGCGTCCGGCGAGACCGTGACCTTCGACACCGTCAGCCACGAGGGAATCCTCGACGATCAGGGCAAAGACCCGGGCGCGTACTTCGCGACCCACGGGGTGCCGCGCGAACAGGTGCTCGACGATGCGGTCGAGATCGCGGCATCCGTTCTCCGCGATCCCGTCGCCGATGGACCCCACGTCGTCGTCGGGCCCGTGCACGTGACGGGAGCGCACCCGGGCGACCTGCTCAAGATCACCGTCGAGACCCTCGTGCCGCGCGTGCCGTACGGCGTGATCTCGAACCGCCACGGCAAGGGCGCGCTCGTCGGAGAGCTGCCGCGCGGTGAGCACAACGTCAGCGTGTTCGCGGCGGTCGCCGAGCGCGAGGGCGCCTTGCACGGAACGCTTCCCATCGTCGAGGGCGGCGAGCCCGTCGTGGCGTTCCCGCTCGCGCCGTTCCTCGGGACGATGGGCGTCGCGGTCGCGGATGACGAGCGCCCCCACTCGGTCCCGCCCGGTACGCACGGCGGCAACATCGACATCAACCTCCTCGTCGAGGGCGCCACGCTGTTCCTCCCCGTCCAGGTCGAGGGCGCGCTCGCGTACGTCGGTGATCCGCACTTCGCGCAGGGCGACGGCGAGGTGGCGCTCACCGCCCTCGAGGCCTCGCTGCGCGCCACGCTGCGCTTCGAGGTGATCCCCGCGGATGCCGCCCGCGCGGCGTTCGGTGAGGTCACCGGGCCGCTGGTCCGGACGCCGGAGTACCTCGTCCCGACCGGGATGGACGTCGACCTCGACGAGGCGATGCGCGCGTGCGTCCGCGCCTCGCTCGCTCTGCTGAACGGGCGGTGGGGGATGGACGAGCACGTCGCCTACGCCTACCTCAGCGCCGCGACCGATTTCGACATCTCGCAGGTCGTCGACATCGTGTCGGGAGTGCACGCGCGGATCCGCGAGGCGGACTTCGCGGGCGTGCCGTCGATGGAGCCCGAGGGCGTGGCATCCGGGCTCCGGTCTTCAGTGTCCAAAACACCCGGAGGTTTCGCCGAGGAGTCCGGGTTTCTTGGACACTCAACGCCTGAGCGCGAAGGAGACACCGCATGACCCCCGCCCTCGCCGCCGCGATCGCCCGCGCCGAAAACTCGGGCGCGCCGGGTCGCGCCCTGCGTCCCGATGCCGCCGCGCTGTCCGCCGCGGCGCGCTTTGCTGCCGCGCGCTCTGTCGCCGCGCGCTCTGTCGCTTCAGTGTCCAAAACACCCGGACGTTTTTCCGAAGAGTCCGGGTTTCTTGGACACTCGACCGACCAGCCCGACGGTGACGCACGCAGGAACGGACGACGGCCATGACGGATGCCACGATCCCGGCCGAACTCCGCGACGCCTTCGACGCGTACGAGCGCGCGATCGTCGCGAACGACCTCGACGCTCTCGACGCCTTCTTCGCCCCGGGGTCCGACACACTCCGCGGCGACCCCGCGGGGCTGCTCGTCGGACACGACGCGATCAGCGGGTTCCGCTCGCTCCGCGGCGGAGTCCCGCCGCGCGACATCACCGACGTGCACTACCGCCCGCTCGGGCCCGACGTCGCCCTGCTCATGTCGGTCTCGCGCTTCCGCGGCGGGGGCCGGGGCCTGCAGACGCAGGTGTGGCAGCGCATCGACGGCAGCTGGCTCATCACCGCGGCCCACGTCGCCCCTCGCACGCCTGCGCTCGACCGGTCCATCTGGCGGAGCGTCGGCGACCCCTTCCAGCAGGGCGCGTGGGAAGGTCCGCTCGCGGGACTCACCGTCGCGGTGAAAGACCTGTTCGCGATCGCGGGTTTCCGCATCGGGGCGGGCAACCCGACCTACCTCGAGGGTGCACGGCCTGAGAAGGTCACCGCGCCCGCCGTCGCCGACCTGCTGCGCGCCGGAGCGTCACTGCGCGGCATCGCCCGCACCGACGAGTTCGCCTACTCGATCGCCGGCGACAACGTGCACTACGGCACCCCACCCAACGGTGCGGTCGTCGGGGCGCTCCCCGGCGGATCGTCGAGCGGCCCCGCATCTGCCGTCGCCGTGGGACACGCCGACATCGGCCTCGCCACCGATACCGCCGGATCCATTCGCGTCCCCGCGTCGTACCAGGGCCTCTGGGGCCTGCGCACGACGCATGACCTCGTCCCGCGGCAGGGCATGCTGCCGCTCGCTCAGTCTTTCGACACGATCGGCTGGCTCACCCGCGACGGCGACACGCTCGAGCGCGTGGCCGAGTGGTGCCTCAGCTACGACGGCTCGGCGTCGACCGAGAACGTCTACGGCGCCTCCGGCGGCGACCTGCCGTGGCGGTTCCTCGTCCCCGACGAGATCCTCGCGTGCGTCGAACCGGCGACCCGCGAGGCGTTCTCGAAGCTGTTGGCCGCGCTCTCGGCATCCGACGATCCGCCGCCCTTCCGTGCCGTCGAAACGGGCGATCTGGATGCCGCCTTCACGGCGTTCCGCACGGTGCAGGGTGCCGAAGCCTGGCGCAACAACGGCGAGTGGCTTCGGGCGCACCCCGGGGCGGTGGGCCCGGCGGTCGCCGAGCGCTTCGCCGTCGCGGCGCGGATCACCCCCGCCGACGAAGACGCGGCGCGTCGAGACCTCGAACCGATCGCGGCGCACCTGGCCGAGCTCGTCGACGGGGCCGTCCTCGTGTTCCCGACCGTTCCGGGCCCCGCGCCGCAGCGCACGGCCGATGTCGACGCCGTCCGCGCGGCGACCCTGCGCATGACGGCTCCGGCCGCGATCGCGGGCCTTCCCTCGATCTCCGTACCGCTCCTGACGGTCGACGGCGCACCCGTCGGCGTGTGCCTCGTGTCGCGCGCGGGCACCGACATCGCACTGGTGCGCCTGGCCCGGCGCCTGGCGGCCCTGGTCGAGGCGGGGGTCGGCCGATGACCCGCCTCGATCCGTCGCCTCACCGTGCGAAACTCCTGACATTTCGCCCTCAGATGGCGACCAAACCCACTCCGGTCGCGTTCATCGTGCGTTCTTCAGGAGTTCGGCCCGCTCACCCTGGGCCGACGACCCGGACTCGGCGCCCCGGCTCCTCGCCCGGCGCTGGCGCGGCGCACCGAGCGAAACTCCTGAGATT
>NZ_LDRU01000042.1 GCF_001476285.1 Microbacterium testaceum
CGACGTGCTGGTGCTGCAGACGCTCCTCTGGGCCGATGAAGTGCGCGAGGCCGCCTTCCCCGCTCTGGATGAGGACGTGCGCATCTCGGCGAAGGAGCTCGAGATGTCGGCATCCCTCGTCGACAGCTTCTCGAAGGACTTCGACCCCGAGGAGTTCACCGACGAGTATCAGCAGGAGCTGCGGACCCTGATCGACGCAAAGCTCGAGCAGGGCGACGCGATCGACACGGATGCCACCTTCGGGGCGCAGGAAGACGAAGACGGCGGCGAAGTCATCGACCTGATGGAGGCGCTGCGGGCGAGCGTGGAGCGCACCCGCGCAGCGCGCGCCGAGAAGGACGAGCCCGCGAAGAAGAAGACTCCCGCCAAGAAGAAGAGCTCGAAGGCGTCTTAGCGCGTGGGCTGATCGCCGTCTTCGAGCGTCTTCGGGTCGAGGGCGAGCGACGCGGCATCGTCGTGGGTGACCGTTCCCTCGCGCTTCGCGGCGGCCCGCTCACGGAAGTAGTGGATCGCGATGAAGAGTGCCGTGCCGGCGACGGCGGCGAGCAGGATCACGTCGATGTACTCGGTGACGATGTCCCGGATGAAGGGGATGTAGCCGACGGCGTAACCGAGCATCGTCAGGCCGATGCCCCAGATGACGGCACCGATGAAGTTGTACAGCGTGTACTTGCGCCACGGCATGTGGCCGACACCGGCGGCGATCGGGGCGAAGGTGCGCACGACGGGGACGAAGCGCGCGAGGATCACCGTCAGTCCGCCGAAGCGCTCGAAGAACGCGTTGGTGCGTTCGACGTTCTTTCGGCTGAAGATGCCGGAGTCCTTGCGCTCGAAGATCGACGGACCCGCCTTATGGCCGATGTAATAGCCGACCTCACCACCGATGAAGGCGGCGAATCCGATCGCGAGGGCCACCCACCACGCGTTGATGCCGAACACACCGTTCGGCGCCGCGGGCGTCGAGTGCGACAGCAGGCCGGCCATGATCAGCAGCGTGTCGCCGGGAAGCAGGAACCCGATGAGCAGACCGGTCTCGGCGAAGATGATGAAGCAGACCACCAGCAGCGCCCAGGGCTGCGAGTTGGTGATGATCGTCGCGGGGTCGAGCCACGGGAGCAGGGCGGTGGGGTGGATCACATCGGTCCCGTCGGGTCGGAGAGGTCGTGCTCGGGTACGGCGGTTGTCGTGCGGAAGGGGGGACTTGAACCCCCACGCCCGAAGGCACAGGAACCTAAATCCTGCGTGTCTGCCAATTTCACCACTCCCGCGAGTGGGTTTAGTCTATGCGCGCGCGAGGCTCGCACGATGTGAACCAGCCGTCAACCCCCGGCGACGTCGCCCGCGACGACGGTCGTGACATTCCGGGTCTCGTGGATGTCGTCGGGTCGGCCCGCGAAGGGGTTGCGATCCGCGATGGCGAGGTCGGCCGGCGCTCCCGGGGCCAGGGTTCCGGGACCAATGCCGAGCAGGTCCGCCGAGCCGCGCGTGTATGCGTCGAGCGCCTCGCCTAGCGAGAGGGACTGAGCGGCGCCCAGGGGCTCGGCATCCGATTCTCCCGGCGGCTGACGGGTCACTGCCACGTGGACGCCGAGCCAGGGGTCGAAGGTCGAGACGGGCCAGTCCGATCCCATCGCGAGGCGCGCGCCCGCGGTGCGCAGGGAGGCGAACGGGTACAGCTCGTCGGCGCGTCCGGCGCCGAGGAGCGGGAGCGTCACGTCGCGGACGAGGTCGTTGCGACACGCCCAGTACGGCTGGCAGTTCGCCGTCACCCCCAGCGCCGCGAACCGCGGGAGGTCGGGCGGGGTGATCAGCTCGAGGTGGGCGATGTGGTTGCGCACGCGAACGCGATCGGCGGAGGGGACCGCGGCGAAGCCGTCGAGGGCGTCGCGGACCGCCGCGTCGGCCAGCGCGTGGACGTGCACGGCGAGTCCCGCGGCGTTGAGGGCGGGCACGAGCAGGCGCACGATCTGGGGGTCGAAGTAGGCCAGGCCGTGCGAGCCGTCGGGGTAGGGCGCGCAGACGTGAGCGGTACGCGTCTCGATGATCCCGTCGAGCATGAGCTTGGCGGTGCGCGTCGGGAACCCCGCCGCCGTGTTCACACGGGCGCGTTCGACGCACTCCGCGACGAACGCGTCGATGGTGGCCGGGGTTAGATCGCGGGGCACCCAGATCGCGCCGGTGGCTCGGCCGACGAGGTCACCGGCCTCCGTGAGGGCGCGGTACGCGTCGGAGAAGTCGGGGTACCCGGCGTAGGTGCCGAGGGCTGCCTCCTGCCAGCCGGTGATGCCCGCGGCGAGCACGTCGCGAGAGATCGACAGGAGCGCTTGAGCGATGTCGGCGGTGGCGGACGGCGGGACCAGGGGGGAGACGAGCTGCATCGCCCCCTCGCGGAGAGCTCCGCTGGGGGCGCCGTCCGACGAGCGTTCGATCCTCCCGTCGAACGGGTCCGGCGTTCGCTCGTCGATCCCCGCCGCGCGCAGGGCGGCGCTGTTCACCCACGCGCCGTGGTGATCGGCGTCGAGGAAGAGGGCGGGCCGATCGGGGACGAGCGCGTCGAGGTGGGCGGCCGTCGGACCGGTCGTCGGGAACAGCGTGGGGTCCCATCCTCCGCCGACGATCCATGCCGCGGTCGTCCCGGCGGCGAACGTCCGGACGCGCTCGTCGATCTCCGCGAGGGAGGCCGCCCCGGCGAGGTCGCAGCGCAGCGCGTCGACGGCCCCACCGCCGAGGTGGATGTGGGAGTCGACGAATCCGGGGGTGACGAGGCCTCCGCGCGCGTCGAGCTCGTCGGCATCCGGTCCGATCGCGTCGCGGACGTCGGATCGGGGTCCGGTCGCGACGATACGACCGTCGCGGATGCCGACGGCGTCGCCCTCGAGCACCGATCCGCCGGAGAACAGGACGCCGTTCGCGACCACGAGACTGCTCATCCGCCCAGTGTGGCGGCTGGCGGGTCGACACGCCGAGGGAATGCGTGCGCGCCGAGCCCGCTTGTCCTCTCCATGCGAGCGATCACGTACTCCCAGACCGGTGACTCCTCCGTCCTGACGCTCGGTGAGCGTCCCGTTCCCGAACCGGGACCCGGCGAGGTGCGCGTGCGCATCGCCGTCTCGGGCGTGAACCCGACCGACTGGAAAGCGCGTGAGGGTGGTCGGCCCTTCTCGTTCACCGAAGTGACGCCGAACCAGGACGGTGCGGGAACAGTGGATGCCGTGGGCGAGGGCGTGACGTCGGTCTCGGTGGGGCAGCGGGTCTGGGTCTACCTCGCCCAGCACGAGCGTCCGACGGGGACGGCGGCCGAGTTCGCCGTGATCCCCGCGGGGCGCGCCGTTCCGCTCGCTGAGGGGGCGTCCTTCGCCCTCGGCGCGAGCCTCGGAGTGCCCGCGATGACCGCGCACCGCGCGCTCACCGTCCACGAGAACGGCCCGTCGCGCCTCGCGCCGGGAGCCCTCGCCGGGAGGACGGTTCTCGTCCAGGGCGGCGCGGGGGCGGTGGGTCACGCGGCGATCCAGTTGGCGGTCTGGGCCGGTGCCACCGTCATCGCCACCGTCAGCAGCGATGAGAAGGAAGCGCTGGCTCGCGCGGCGGGCGCCCACCACGTGTTGCGGTACCCGAGTGAGACGTTGGCCGATGGCATCCGGGAACTGGCCCCGAACGGCGTGGAGCACATCGTCGAGGTGGCGATCGCCGAGAACGCGGCGCTCGACGTCGAGGTCATCGCCAACCACGGAAGCATCGGCTACTACGCCGACAACGGCGGAGACAGTTTCACCGCCGCCGTGCGGGCGAGCTTCGCGAAGAACGTCCGCTGGCAGGGGCTGCTGCTCTACACGGTGGGGGAGACGGCCTTGACCGCGGCCGCCGAGGACATCTCCGCGGCTGTCGCCGACGGCGCCCTGCCCGTCGGCGAGGAAGCGGGTCTGCCGGTCACGTGGTTCCCGCTCGACGAGACGGCGGCCGCCCACGACGCCGTCGCCGCGGGGGCGACGGGGAAGGTGCTGATCCGGGTCAGCGACGAGGACTGACGCCACTCGCTCCACCGCGGACGGCGATCACCGTCGACGCGGCGCCGAGCGCGAGTGCCGCGATGGCGAGCGCGGCGGGGCTGCCGAGGCGATGGGCGACCCCGCCGATCACGGCCCCTGCCACGAGTGATGCCCACAACAGCAGGGGGCGTCGCCACGCCGTCCGCGAACGCCCGGTGAGCAGGGACGCGAGGCCCAGACCCAGGCTCACGAGGGTTCCCGTCGCGTAGGTGATGGCCACGCGTGCGCGGCCCTCCGCGAGGAAGAGCGTGTTGAGCGCCCCCATCGCGGCGGCGAGCAGTCCTGCTCGCCAGAGCGTCGCGTCGCCGGCCAGGGCGAGTCCGGCCGCGATCCCGACGGCCACCGCAGCGCCCGCGACCACGCGCGCGAGGGGGCGCGACGCGTGCATGCCGGCGGTGGCCCCCGCCGTCACGCCGATCACGAACGCGGCGATGATCCCGGCCGAGATCAGCGCCGCCCGGGCGCCGCCGTCGAAGAGGTCTACCGCGCCCTGCGTCGAGTTGCCGCTCATGAACGAGACGAAGAGGCCGCCCGTGTCGAGGAACCCGATCGCGTCGACGAACCCCGCGACGCCGGCGAGAGCGGCCGAGAGGGCGAGCGCGCCGCGGTCCACGTCCTTCATAGCGCCCTCCCGTGCGTCTCGTTGATTCGCATCTTCGTGCGCGGGGCAGCCGCGGGCAAATCCTCGGGGCGTGAAAAGGCCGTCGGGGCCGCGTGCCGATGACACGCGACCCCGACGGCCCCTCTGCGGTGCTTACTCCTGCGGGCGTCGACGGGCGATGATCGTCCCGGCGGCGATGAGCGCGCCGATGACGAGCATTCCCGCGCCGATCGCCGGGAGCGGGGAACCCTCGGCATTCGATCCCGTCTTGGCGAGGTCGTTGCGCGAGCCGGGACCCGCGGTCGCGCTCGGCGACGGGACGGGCTGCGCGGTCGGCTCCGCCGTCGGCTGCGCGGTGGGCTCAGCGGTGGGCTCGGGAGTCGGCTCGACGGTGGGCTCGGGCGAGGGCTCCGTCGGCTCGGGCGACGGCTCGGCCGCCGCGTCCCAGGCCAGGGCGACGGCGGCGTAACCGATCGCCGGGGCGAAGATGTCAATCGAGTCGCGGTTGACGTTCGCGAGGCTGTCGTTGATCGTGTGGTAGTTCCGGTCCATGTAGACCCCGGCCGTCCCGCCGAACAGTGCGGCCTGCTCCTCGGTCTTGATGTCATCGGCGCCCGAGAACAGTCCGCCCGCGGGCACGCCGTTGTCGATGAACGCCTGGTAGTCCGAGCGACCCGAGTACTCGGTGTCGATCCACGGCTGCTCGATGGTGTCGAAGTAGTCGGTGTAGAGCTTCTCGATCTCCACCGACCCTTCGGGGATGTTCACGCCCTCCGCCGGGAAGGTGGAGCGGTCGGCGTCGTACACGCCCACGGTGAAGTTCTCGGAGCCGATCATGTCGTAGTTCAGGTACGACGAGATGCGGTCCCATTCCGCGGGGTCGTTCGCGACGAGGTCGTTGACGTACGCGGTCGAGCCCAGCAGGCCGATCTCCTCGGCGCCCCACAGGGCCAGGCGGATCCGCTTGTCGTTCGGAACCTCGGATGCCGCGATCTTCTCCGCGAGAGCGAGGACGGCCGCGGAGCCCGAGCCGTTGTCGTTCACCCCGGGTCCCTCGGCGACGCCGTCGAGGTGCGCGCCGATGACGACGGTGTCGTCGGGGTCGCCCGCGACGCTGTCGGCGATGATGTTGAAGGACTGGCCGACGAGGAACTGCTTCTCGATGACCGCGGTTCCCTCGACGGGAGCGTCCACGGGCGCCGCGGTGACGAGCGCGGCGAGGGCGTCGCCACTGGCCTGCGGGAGCGTGGCGGCGGGGGAGTCCTCTTCGTTGCGCGGGCCCGAGCCCACGTTGGTCAGCTGATCGTCGGGCGAGACGCCCTCTTCAGCGGGGCGCTCGTTGTTGTAGACGAACACCGCTCCGGCTCCGGCCGCGGTGGCGTTGTCGATCTTGGCCTCGAACGTGCAGTCGCCGCGCTGGACGAGCACGATGGCTCCCGCGGGGACGTTCGCGAAGTCGGTGGGTTCGCAGCCGAGCCGACCGCCGTCCGCGGACTCGGGGAGGGCGAGCGCCGCGGTCACCGGGGAGTCGGTGCCTTCGCTGTTGTCGAAGTGCGAGCCGGTGTAGGTCGTCCCGTCGACCGTGAGGGAGGCCTCGCCGAACTCCGAGTACGGCACGTCGAACGCGTGCCGCGACACCGTGAACGCGCCGGTCGCTTCGAGCACCTGCTCGGCATACTGCGCGGCGGCCTCGTAGCCGGGGGAGTTCCAGGAGCGGTAACCCTGGTCGGCGAACGACTCGCTGATGTCGGACAGCTCCGTCAGGTGCGTCATGACGTCGGCACCGGTCAGACCGAGATCGTTCGGCGCGTCGCCCGGTGCGGGGGCGGCGAAGGCCGCCGGAGCGACCAGGAGCGCGCCCCCGACGAGGGCGCTGGTGGCCAGGACGGCCGAGGCGCGCCGGGCGCGCGAAGCCGCGCGCGGCGCGAGGGAATGCGGGGTGTTACGGGGCACGGTGAAGGTACCTCTCTGCGGGCGGCGTCGCCCGCTTCATCCGGGGGAAATGACACGTCGCCGGAGGGCGGCGAACGTGTGACCGATTCTCACGGCAAAGTCATCAAATGGCCAGAGTCAACCGGATTTTTTACGGCCCGGAAACACGCAAAGCTGACTTTTGCCCCGTCTTTCCGGGGCGAATCAGGAAGATCCGAATCCGTCAGGATCGCGATCTCGGCACGTACCGCGGGACCCAGCGGACGAAGCCGAAGGCGCCGAGCGCGGCGACCACTCCCATGGCGGCGACAGCCCCCGACAGCGACACCAGCGCCGTCAGCGCCGAGATCATCACGGGAGCGATCGCGCCCCCGGCATCCGTCAGGGTCCGCCATGATCCCAGGAACGCGGCCGGCTCGTCCGCGGGCGCCAGATCGGCGCCGAGGGTGAGCAGGATGCCACTGGAGAGCCCGTTTCCGACCCCGAGCACCGCGGCGAACATGGCGAACCACATCGCCGAGCTGTCGAGATCGTGCGTGAACGACAGGGCGAGGAAGCCGGCCCCCATCAGCACCATCGCGGGGAGGGCCGCCCACAGGCGGCCGAAGCGGTCCATGACCTGTCCGCTCGCGTAGAACAGCGCGAAGTCGATGGCTCCCGAGACGCCGACGACCACCGCGATCGTCGAGGCGTCCAGCCCGAGCGACACGCCCCAGAGGGGAAGGACCACCTGTCGCGCCGAACGCACCGCCGACAGTGAGGCGGCGGCTAGGCCGAGGCGCGCCAGCACCGCGCGGAATCGCCACATCGTACGGAACACGCCGACGCGCTCGACGGTCGGGATCGCACCCGTCACGGGCTCACCGGTGTCCTCGTCGTCGCGCGAATCGCTGCCGTTCGCCGCGACCGCCTTCTCGGGATCGGGACCGAGGAACACGAGCAGGATCGTCGCCACCTGGCAGACGGCGAAGAAGGCGATGGATGCCTTCTCGTCGCCGAAGATGCCGAGCAGCGCCGCGGAGATGAAAGGGCCGACGAACATCCCGAGCCGGAAGGTCCCGCCGAGAAGCGACAGGGCGCGAGCTCGGAAATGCAGGGGAACGCGCGTCGTCATGAAGGAATGACGGGCGAGGGCGAAAGAAGCCGCGCAGAAGCCGATGAGGAAGACGGCGGCCGCGAAGATCGCGAGAGTCCCGGCGAAGACGACGCCCACCAGGCCGCCGAGGATGACGATCCCCGCCACGCCCATGGTGATCCGCTCGCCGAACCGCGCGACCGCCCATCCCGCGGGGATGTTGCCGCACAGCTGACCGACCACGAGGGCGGCCGCGACCAGGGCGGCCAGGGCCACGTCCGCGCCGAGGCGGTTCGCGATGACGGGGATGAGGGGGATGACGGCTCCCTCGCCGATCGCGAACAGCAGGGTAGGCCCGTAGATCATGGGTGCGAAGCGCACCAGCACGCTCCGGGGAGAGTCGGCGGTCACCGTCTCCACGATAGGCTGATTCCAAATGCTCGAACTCGATTTGACCGCCGACATCCAGGCGCTGCGCTCGACCTTCGCCGATATCCAGGCCGTGGTCGACGTCGACGCACTCAAAGCCGACATCGATCGCCTCAGCGAAGAGGCGGGTGCTCCCGACCTCTGGGACGACGTCGACAACGCCCAGAAGGTGACCAGCCGGCTCAGCCACCGTCAGGCCGAGCTCAAGCGCATCACCGAGATCGAGCAGCGCCTCGACGACCTCGAGGTGCTCGTCGAGCTGGCGATCGAGATGGACGACGAGGACAGCGCCGATGAGGCCCGCAGCGAGCTGGCCTCGCTGAAAGACGTGATCGGTCAGCTCGAGGTCCAGACGCTTCTCGACGGCGAGTACGATTCCCGCTCGGCCGTCGTCACGATCCGTTCGGGAGCGGGCGGCGACGACGCCACCGACTTCGCCGAGATGCTCCTGCGCATGTACCTGCGCTGGGCCGAGCGTCACAAGTACCCCGTCAAGGTCATGGACACCTCCTACGCCGAGGGCGCGGGCATCAAGTCCGCCACCTTCGAGGTCGACGTGCCCTACGCCTACGGCACCCTGTCGGTCGAGGCCGGCACCCACCGGCTCGCGCGCATCAGCCCCTTCGGCGGTGCCGACAAGCGCCAGACGAGCTTCGCCGCCGTCGAGGTCATCCCCGTGATGGAAGAGGCCGTCGAGGTCGAGGTGCCCGAGGGTGACATCCGCGTCGACGTCTTCCGCTCGTCCGGCCCCGGCGGTCAGTCGGTCAACACGACCGACTCGGCCGTGCGCATCACGCACATCCCCACCGGCCTCGTCGTCTCGATGCAGAACGAGAAGTCGCAGATCCAGAACCGCGCCGCGGCCATGCGCGTCCTCCAGACGCGCCTGCTGCTGCTCAAGCGCGAAGAAGAGGCCGCCAAGAAGAAGGAGCTCGCCGGCACGATCACCGCGAGCTGGGGCGACCAGATGCGCTCCTACTTCCTCTACGGCCAGCAGCTCGTGAAAGACCTCCGCACCGGCTACGAGGTCGGCAACCCCGCCGTCGTCTTCGACGGAGACCTCGACGGCCTCATCGCGGCCGGAATCCGCTGGCGCAAGCGCAAAGACGACGACGACTGAGACGGATGCCGCGGTCCTCGGCATCCATAGGGTTTTCCCGGATGCCGACACGGCGCGTCCTGTCGGGCTCTCCGGAACGCGCGCTTAGGCTCGTCGAGCCATGATCCGGTTCGAGAATGTCACCAAGCGGTATCGCGGCACCACGAAGCCCGCGCTGAGCGCAGTCGACTTCGAGGTGCAGCGCGGAGAATTCGTCTTCCTCGTCGGCGCCTCGGGTTCGGGGAAGTCGTCGTGCCTGCAGCTGATCCTGCGGGCCGAGACCCCGAGCGAAGGGCGTGTCGTCGTGCTCGGTCGCGACCTCCGCACCCTGTCGAACCGCAAGGTTCCCTATTTCCGTCGCCACATCGGCTCGGTGTTCCAGGACTTCCGGCTGCTGCCGAACAAGACGGTGCACCAGAACGTGGCTTTCACGCTGCAGGTGACCGGCGCCTCGCGCGGCTTCGTCCAGCAGGCGGTTCCCGAGGTCCTCGCTCTGGTCGGTCTCGACGGCAAAGAGAAGCGCCTTCCGCACGAGCTGTCGGGCGGTGAGCAGCAGCGCGTCGCGATCGCGCGCGCCCTCGTGAACCGCCCCCAGGTGCTCCTGGCCGACGAACCGACGGGAAACCTCGACCCCGGTACGTCGATCGACATCATGCGCCTCCTCGCGCGCATCAACGCCGGCGGGACGACGGTCGTCATGGCCACGCACGAGGCCGGATTCGTCGACCAGATGCAGCGCCGTGTGATCGAGCTTCGCGGCGGCGAGATGGTGCGCGACGAGCGCCACGGCGGCTACGGCGACCGGTCGGGGCTGCCCGTGCTCGCACCGGAGGTCGAGAAGGGCGCGGCCGCGGTCGCAGCGCTCACGGCCGTGCTCGAGGTGCAGCGCGAGGTCACGAACATCACCGGGCCCGTCGAGCCGCTCCGCGGACCGGAGGGGTCGGAGCAGGTCTCCGCCGCCCCCGTCGAGCCCACGTCGCCGTCGGTCACCACCGCTGCTGCGGAACGCCGCGAACCCGGGACGAACACCCGCTCGATCCCGGTGAGCAACCCCGAGGTCGACGCGCTCGGCCTCGCTGACAGGCTCGGGCTCGCCGAGAAGAAAGACCGCGACGACGAAGTGGGACCCACGTCATGAGATTCGGGCTCATCCTCTCGGAGGCCTTCACGGGTCTTCGCCGTAACGCGTCGATGGTCATCTCGGTCATCCTCGTCACCTTCGTCTCGTTGACGTTCGTGGGTGCCGCGATGCTCATGCAGATGCAGATCGGCAAGATGCAGTCGTACTGGGCGGATCGCGCGCAGGTCGCGGTGTTCATGTGCTCCACCGTGTCCGACAAGCCGACGTGCAACGCCGGTGAAGCCGCCACCCAGGATCAGATCGACGCGGTGCGCGCCACGCTCGACGGCGAGGCGCTCAAGCCGCTCATCCGCGATTACACCTTCTCGACCAGCGACGAGGCCTACCAGAACGCTCAGGGTCTGCTGTCATCCGACATCGCCGGCGTCGTCACGGCGGACCAGTTCAACGCGACGTTCAACATCAACCTCGTCGACCAGAACCAGTCCGACGTGATCGCGGAGGCGTTCAGTGGGCAGGCCGGGGTCGAAGAGGTGACCAACCAGATGCAGTACCTGGAACCGCTGTTCCAGTCGCTCACGGTCGCCACGTACGTCGCCGTCGGCATCGCCGGTCTCATGCTCATCGCCGCGGTCCTCCTGATCGCCACGACGATCCGTCTCTCCGCCTTCGCGCGGCGAAGAGAGCTCGGCATCATGCGTCTCGTCGGAGCGTCCAACCGGTTCATCCAGACACCGTTCATCCTCGAGGGCGTGCTCGCCGCGCTGATCGGGTCCGCTCTCGCGAGCGTTGCCGTGTGGGCGATCGTGCAGGTCGGGGTCGAACGGTATCTGCGCGATCGGATCAGCTTCATCACATCCTGGGTGAGTCTCTCGGACGTCGCGATCGTGGTCCCCGTGATCGTGGTGATCGGCGTCGTCCTGGCCGCGTTGAGTGCCGGCTTCGCCATTCGGCGATGGCTGCGCGCCTGATCGCGTACACTGAGGGGCTCTGTGTGCCCGTGATCATGAGGAGGTGGCACCATGCCTCGTGAGCAGGGGGAGAAGCTCATCGCGTCCAACAAGAAGGCGCGACACGACTACGCGATCGAGAAGACGTACGAAGCCGGTCTCGTGCTGACCGGTACCGAGGTGAAGTCGCTGCGCCAGGGGCGTGCGAATCTCACCGACGGCTACGCGTACATCGACGGCGGTCAGGCCTATCTCGACGCCGTTCACATCCCGGAGTATTCGCAGGGCCACTGGACGAACCACTCGGCCAAGCGCACGCGGAAGCTGCTGCTGCACAAAGAAGAGATCGTGAAGCTCTCGCACGCCGTCGCGGCGGGCGGCTACACGCTCGTTCCGTTGCGTCTGTACTTCCTCGACGGGCGTGCGAAGGTCGAGATCGCGGTGGCCAAGGGCAAGCGCGAGTTCGAGAAGCGACAGACGATCCGCGAGCGCGAAGACAAGCGCGAGGCCGAGCGGGCCATGCGCACGCGCAACCGTCTGGGGGAGTGACTCTCACTCCGCGCGGAAGCGCCCCTCGACGGTCGAGCTCACCACGATCTCGGGCGGCTGCAGACTGAACGACGGCCCGCTGTCGGCGGTCATCGCGCGAGCGGCGAGAGGCATCGGTTGATCGGGTCGCGACGCCAGGAGTCCGGCATCCGCGATCTCCATGGCGGACACGGATGCCAACCCCAGGGCGTCCGCGTAGGCGCTCGCGCGCTCGACCGCGACGCGCACGGCGTCGGCGGCGACGTCGCGTTCGACGCGGGCGCGCGTGTCCGCCGAGAGTCGCCAGTCGACGGCCGTCACGTGGACATCGTCGGACTCGGCGACATCGCCGAGCCACCACGACAGCGCGCCGGCATCGGTGAAGGTGGCCGAGAGCTCGACGGCGGCGTGATGGACGAGGGGGAGCTGAGCGCCCTCGTTGTTCCAGGGGCGGTCGGACCAGACCGACACACGCGCGCTCGACCACTCGGAGATCTCGCCGGAGCGCAGGTGCGCGACGAGGCCG
>NZ_LDRU01000043.1 GCF_001476285.1 Microbacterium testaceum
CGCCGACGTCGCCGCGATGGGTGCGCGGCCGATCGCTCTTCTCGTGGCCCTCGCGATGCCCGACGCGACTCCGGTGTCGTTCGTCCGCGGCTTCGCCGAGGGGCTCGCCGACGCCTGCGCCGAGCTCGCGCCCGATTGCGCCGTCGAGGGCGGCGACCTCACGGTCTCGGACACCCTCACGATCGCGGTCACGGCACTCGGCTCGCTCGACGGACGCGCTCCCGTGCGCCGCTCGGGTGCGCGGGTCGGCGACGGCGTCTACGTCATCGGCGAACTCGGACCGGCCGCGAAGGGCATCGACCTGCTCTTCCGTCGGTACACGGATGCCGATGGCACTCCCGTGGCCGTCACGCCCGAGGCGCGCGCGAGCCTCACGGCGGCGGACGCGCACGCGCTGTCGCGCCAGCTCGCCCCCCGACCGCCGATCGCCGACGCGCTGCGTGCCGCGGACGCGGGTGCCACCGCCATGATGGACATCTCGGATGGTCTCGCGCTCGATGCGACGCGCCTGGCGGATGCGTCGGACGTGACCATCGCGTTCGACTCCGCCGCTCTGGGCGACGACCCCGCGCTCGCCCTCGGCGGGGGAGAGGACCACGGGTTCCTCGTGATGTTCTCCGCGGAGGCCGCTCCTCTCGGCCGCCGTGTCGGAACGGTCGAGGCGCGCGGAGAGCACGCGATCACCGTGGACGGGTCGCCGTGGACGGGTCGTACGGGCTGGGACCCCTACCGCGATTGGGATACCGGCCGCGGTTGACGGCCCACGCCCTCACGCGGTCGGTCGACCCCACCACATCGTCGTGTCGCCGTAGGTGCGTTCGCGTTCGGGCTCGAGCCCGGCGGCGGCCCAGTCCGGCGCGGGGGAACGCTTCGCGCGCTCGACGATGACGGCGGCGTCCGGACTCAGCCGTGGCGCGAGGGCGATCAGCACGCGGGTGAGCTCGTCGTCGCCCACGTCGTAGGGCGGGTCGATGAACACGAGGTCCCACTCGGCTCCGGATGCCGAGAGGTAGGTCGTGACGTTCGCGCGATGCACCCGCACGGGGGCCTCGACGCCCGCGGTGCGCAGCCGATCCGCGTTCTTGCGGATCACGGCGGCGGCGGGAGCGGACAGCTCGACGAGATCGGCTGAGGCGGCCCCACGGCTGAGGCTCTCGAGTCCGAGCGCTCCGGAGCCGGCGTACAGGTCGGCGACGCGTGCCTCACGGAGGAGGTCGGCGGATTCGAGCGCCGCGAAGAGCGACTCGCGCACGCGGTCGCTCGTGGGGCGTGTGCCCTTCGCGGGGACCTCGAGCACGGTGCCGCCGGCACGGCCGGAGATGATGCGCGTCACCCTGCCAGCCTACGGTCGCTCGCCCGAGCGAAGCGGGAGCCGCCGACGATGTCGGTTGTCGTCCCTAGACTCGACGCATGCCCGGTCTGTCGCTCGCCTCCCGTCTCGACGGAGCGATCGGCGGCAAGACGGCAGCGGCGTTCGACCGCGCCTTCGGCGTGAAGACCGTCGGCGAGCTCCTCGAGCACTACCCTCGGCGGTACGCGCGGCGCGGTGAGCTGACCCCGATCTCGACTCTGCCCCTGGGCGAACCGGTCACGATCGTGGCGGAGGTGGTGAGCGCGAGCGAGCGGCGCATGCAGAACCGTCGGGGGTCGCTGCTCGAAGTCGTGATCAGCGACGGCGACGGTCGCCTGTCGCTGACGTTCTTCAACCAGCCGTGGCGGCTCAAAGACCTCACCCCGGGCAGGCGCGGCATCTTCTCGGGCAAGGTCGGCGAGTATCGCCGGCAGACGCAGTTGACGAATCCCGACTACGAGCTGTTCGACGACATCGCCGAGGCACGTGCCGAGGCGGAGGTCAGCGCGAAGCGACCGATTCCGATCTACCCCGCCACGGCGACCGTGCCGAGTCCCCTCGTGCAGAAGACGATCTCGCTCGTCCTCGACTCGCTCGGCGGCATCGACGATCCCCTCCCCGCCGATCTGCGAGCGCGGCGTGGTCTGCTCCCCGCCCGCGCGGCGCTCGAGCAGATCCACCGTCCCGAGAACGACGACGACATCCCGCCCGCCGTGGCGACGCTGCGTATGCAGGAAGCATTCGTGCTGCAGACGGCGTTGCTGCAGCAGCGTCAGTTCGTGCGTGCGCTCTCGGCGACGAAACGCCCCGCGCATCCCGGCGGACTCCTCGAACGCTTCGACCGCATCCTGCCGTTCGAGCTCACGCCCGACCAGCAGAGCGTGGGGGCCCAGCTCCAGTCCGACATGGTGGGGGACTGGCCCATGAACCGTCTCGTGCAGGGCGAGGTCGGCTCGGGCAAGACCCTCGTGGCCCTGCGCGCCATGCTGCAGGTCGCCGAGTCCGGCGGGCAGTCGGCACTGATCGCCCCGACCGAGGTGCTCGCCGCGCAGCACCTGCGCTCGATAGCCCGCATGCTCGGTCCCGAACTCGCGCCCGAACTCATGCCGACGCTGCTGACCGGTCAGCTTCCCGCTGCGGAGCGGCGTAAGGCCGCCCTGCGCGTCGCATCCGGTCAGGCGCGGATCGTCGTCGGCACCCACGCCCTCCTGAGCTCCACGACGACGTTCGCCGACCTCGGGTTCGTCGTGGTCGACGAGCAGCACCGCTTCGGCGTCGACCAGCGAGAGGCCCTGCGCGCCAAGGGCGATTCTCCGCACACCCTGGTGCTCACGGCCACGCCGATTCCCCGCACCGTCGCGATGACGGTGTTCGGCGATCTCGACGTGTCGACGATCCGGACGATGCCGGCCGGGCGTGCCGGTATCCAATCGTTCGTCGCGCCCCTCGCCGAGAAGCCGAGCTGGTTCGCACGCGTGTGGGACCGCGTGGCCGAGGAGGTCGCGCAGGGACGCCAGGCCTTCGTCGTCTGTGCCGCGATCGACGCCGAGCAGCTCACGGCCGACGAGAAGACCGACGAGCCGGCCGATGCGCCCGACGGTGCCGCGACCGCCCCTCCGAACGAGACCAACCGAACGCGGTGGGGCGTCGTCCAGGTCGAGGCCCTGCTGTCGCGCCTGCCGGCTTTCGCCGACATCCGCGTCGAGATCCTGCACGGAAAGATGCCGTCCGATGAGAAGGATGCCGTGATGCAGGCGTTCGCGCGCGGCGACATCGACGTGCTCGTCGCCACCACGGTCATCGAGGTCGGTGTAGACGTCCCCAATGCGTCGACGATGGTCATCCTCGAGGCCGATCGTTTCGGTGTCTCGCAGCTTCACCAGCTGCGCGGTCGTGTCGGTCGTGGCGGTCTTCCCGGCCTGTGCCTGCTCGTCACCGAGGCGGCGCCGGGCACGTCGTCGCGCGCGCGGGTCGACGCGGTGGCGGCGACGCTCGACGGCTTCGCGCTGGCCGAGGTCGACCTCGAACTGCGCGGCGAGGGCGACGTGCTCGGCGGCGCGCAGTCGGGCGTGCGTTCGTCGCTGCGTCTCCTGCGCGTCGTCACCGACGCCGACCTCATCACCGAGGCGCGCGCCGAGGGCGAGCGGCTTCTCGCCGACGATCCGGCCCTGCAGCGGCATCCGGGGCTGGCGGCTGCGCTCGAGCGTCGTCTCGGCGTCGAAGAACGTGCGGCGCTCGCGAAGTCCTGAGCACGTGGCCGTCGGTAGGCTGGCGGCATGGACCCCCGGATCGCCGTTGTTCCCGGCTCGTTCGACCCGCCCACGCTGGGGCACCTGGACGTGATCCGGCGCGCGGCCGGTCTCTTCGACCAGCTGCACGTTCTCGTGGTGCACAATCCCGGCAAAGAAGCGATGCTGCCGATCGCCCAACGACAGTCGCTGCTCGAGCAGTCGATCGCCGAGGCGGGTGTCGAGGGCGACGTGGTCGTCGCGGCGTGGAGCATGGGGCTCCTCGTCGACTACGCGACCGAGGTCGGCGCGAAGGTGCTGGTCAAAGGCATCCGGTCGCAGGTCGATGTCGCCTACGAGACGCCGATGGCGATCGTGAACCGGGATCTCGCGCACGTCGAGACGGTCTTCCTCCTCCCAGACCCTTCTCACGCGCTCGTGTCGAGTTCTCTGGTGCGCCAGGTCGCCGGTCTCGGGGGCGATGTCTCACCGTACGTGCCGCCCGCGGTCGCGCGGTTCCTCGACACCGGCGCGCGCGGGATCTGACCTCCGCGGTTCTCGGCGGGGCTCTTCACGGCTCGAGCTGCCGTGCACGCGCTCAGCGCCCCCGCATAAACGCGATTCACTCACGGAAACACGTGCAGCACGCGTTTCTGTGAGCGGATCGCGTTTATGGGTGTGTCTGCGGCTCCGACCGCACCGACGCGCGGCCGCGGCACCGACGGGAGGCACGTGCCGCTCCGGCGCCGACCGCACGGACGCGCGGCCGCGGCTCCGACCGCACGGACGCGCGGCCGCGGCGCCGACCGGAGGGACGCGCCGCTCCGGCACCGACCGAGCGGCCACCGGACCGCGTCGTCCGGCCCCTCCCCAGGGCCGCCCGGGTAGCATGGACCCCCGTGAGAACCCACCGCCCCGGACCTTTCCAGCTCCCCGTGCGCGACATCGAGCGCAAGCCGGGCGAGATGCGCGAGCACAGCCTCGAGATCCCCGCGCCCGAGAAATGGGGCGAGGGTCTCGTCTCCGTTCCCGAGGCGGAGCCGCTCGAGCTCGAGGTGCGTCTCGAGTCGGTCCACGAGGGAATCCTCGTGTCGGGAACCGTCGACACCACCGCCACCGGGGTCTGCGGACGCTGCCTGATCGACATCGAGGAGCCTGTCGAAGTCGAGTTCCAGGAACTTTTCGCGTATCCTGGGGATGAAGCGAGTGACTTCGACGTTCAAGACGACCACGTGGATCTTGAAAATCTGGTCCGGGATGCCATTGTCCTGTCGCTTCCGTTCCAGCCGGTGTGTCAGCCGGATTGCCTCGGGCTCGACCCGGTGACGGGCGAGAAGCTGACGGAAAGCCCCGGCGACACGGAGCAGTCGTCCGTTGATCCTCGATGGGCTGCGCTCCAGCAGTACACCCCAGACGACGGCGATGCGCTCCGCGCCGCCCCCAAGACAGAGAAGAGCTAGACATGGCAGGTAACCCCCCGAAGCGGAAGGTCTCCCGCTCCAACACCCGTTCGCGTCGCGCGCAGTGGAAGGCCGAAGCCCCCGCGCTCGTCAAGACCATCGAGAACGGCAAGGTCGTCTACAGCCGCCCCCACCAGGCGAAGGTCGTCACCGACTCGCAGGGCACTGAGCTCTTCCTCGAGTACAAGGGCCGCAAGGTCGCCGACGTCTGATCGGCGATTCGTGACGCGTAACAACGTCGAGCGTTCAGCGCTCACCGAGAAGCTCGGGGTCGACATCGACCCCGAGCTTCTTTCGCTCGCGCTGACACATCGCTCGTTCGCCTACGAGAACGGCGGCATCCCGCACAACGAGCGCCTCGAATTCCTCGGTGACTCCGTGCTTGGTCAGGCCGTGACCGTGCGCCTCTTCACGCGGTATCCGGATCTCGACGAGGGCCAGCTCGCCAAGCGGCGCGCCGGCGTCGTCTCGACGATCGCCCTCGCCGAGGTCGCTCGCGGTATCGGTCTCGGCCAGCACGTCCGGCTCGGCCGGGGCGAGATCCTCACCGGCGGCAACGACAAGGACTCGATCCTCGCCGACACGATGGAAGCGCTCATCGGTGCGACATATCTGTCGGCCGGTCCGGATGCCGCGACCGCAATGGTTCTGCGACTCGTCGAGCCCCTGATGGCCGACCCAGCCCGGTACGGCGCGGCGATGGACCCGAAGACCAGCCTGCAAGAGATCGCGGCTCGCCTCTCGCTGCCCGCACCCACCTACGCCGTAGAGGCGTCCGGCCCCGATCATGACCGGCGCTTCACGGCGACCGTCACGGTCGGAGACGTGGTGACCACGGGAACCGGGTCGAGCAAGAAGCAGGCCGAGATGGCCGCGGCGCTCACGGCCTGGCGCGAGCTCGACGCGCGTGCCTGAGCTTCCCGAGGTCGAGGTCGTCCGCGCCGGTCTCGAACCCGCCGTCACCGGTGCGCTCATCGCGTCGGTCGACGTTCGCGACGAGCGAGCGCTCACCCGTCACACCGGCGGAGCGGCGCACTTCGAGGCGGCGCTCACCGGACAGCGGATCAGCGCCGCCGTTCGGCGGGGCAAGTTCCTCTGGATGCCGTTCTCCGACGACGAGGCGATCGTCACCCACCTGGGCATGAGCGGGCAGATGCTGCTCCGGGTCCCGGGTGCCCCCGAGGAGCGCCACGAGCGCATCCGCATCGAGCTCGAGCACCCCGTCCACGGTCCGCTCTCGGTCGTGTTCGCCGATCAGCGGACGTTCGGTTCGCTGGCCGTGGACCAGCTCGTCGACACGCCCGACGGCGCGGCGGCCGGACGGGGGTCGAATCTCGCTCGCGTGCCCACGCAGGTCGCGCACATCGCGCGCGATCCTCTCGACCCCGCTTTCGACGTCGGGCGCTTCCGGGCGCGACTCGCGCGCACGGCCTCGGGGATCAAGCGCGTGCTGCTCGACCAGACCGTCGCGAGCGGCATCGGCAATATCTACGCCGATGAGTCGCTGTGGGCGGCGCGCATTCACCCCGAGACCTCGGCATCCGCCCTCCCGACCCGGGCCGTGAATCGTCTGCTGGGCGAGGTCCGCGCGGTGCTCGACAAGGCACTGGCCGAGGGCGGAACGAGTTTCGACGCGCAATACGTGAACGTGAACGGGCAGGCCGGCTACTTCGCGCACTCGCTCAACGCGTACGGGCGCACCGGTCAGCCGTGTCCCCGGTGCGCCCGACCCATCGTGCGGGTGTCGTTCATGAATCGCTCGAGCCACTTCTGCCCGCACTGCCAGCGCCTGCGCTGACCCACTGACGTCAGTCGAGCACCTTCTTCCACGCCCCCTCGTAAGCCACCGGCACGAAGCCGATCGCTTCGTTGATCGAGAGCATCGGACGGTTCTCCTCCGCGTTGTAGGTGAGCACGCGCGGCGAGGCGGGCGCGATGTCGCGCCACGCGAGCAGACCCGCGCACTTCACGAGCATGCCGAGGCGGTGCCCGCGATGAGTACCCACGACGAGGGTGTCGTGCTGAGACGTCGCGGCCGTGCGGTCCTTGCCGATCGCGAGTTCGTTGAAGGCCACGAGGTCCCCGCTGTCGATGTGTTGCGCGGCCGTGATCAGCAGCAGACGTCCCGCATCGAGGTAGGTGCGCTCGTAGCGGCGCACGCGATCGGCATCCCACTTCTCCTCGTCGAACTCGAGTCCCGCCGCCGGGGCGTCGGTCACCATGCGTTCCTTCATGAGAGCCATTCCGTCGACGAACTCGTCGGGGGTCGGGAGGACCCACTGCACGACCCGGTATCCGGCGGAGGCCGACTCGGCTTCGGCGAGGAGCGCGCGAAGGCGGGGCTCCGCGGTCGTCAGGTCGAGAGCGCTGTTGCGTTCGACCTGTTCCAGAGCGTGCCCGGATGCCAGGAAGTACCGCGCGATGTGATCGTGTGGCACCGATCCGAAGCCGGTGGGAGCCTCGAGGTGAGGCCCGTCGGCGGCGGGGTGTTCGGCCCAGGACTGGAGCACGGTTCGACCGTGCTCTCGAGCGGTCTGTTCGACGAGCGCGTAGGCGGCGCGACCGATGCCGCGTCCCCAGACCGATCGAAGAAGCTCGACGAGCCAGTAGCCCGAACGAGCCCCGTCTTCCTGGGGGAGGTCGAGACCGATACGACCCACCGCCTCGCCGTCGAGAAGAACGAGCCACGAGAGACGCACCTGCGCGGGGTCGGGCTGGAAGTTCGGCAGAAGCTCGTCCGCCGGCATGGAGTGATCGTCGTGACCCGAGATCTCGGCGTACACGAGGTTGCGCACGCGGGTCATTTCGCGGAAGTCCGCGGCGTCATCGTCGTGGATGGAGGCGGGGATGTGCAGGCGTCGGAACTCGACGCCGTCGGGGAGCGAAGTCATCAGGTGTCTTTCGTGAGGGGATGGGACGGTGTGCGCCGCCCGAGCGGGGCGGCGCACACCATTCAGATGGTCGGACGCATCAGTGACGCCGTCCGGTACCAGTCGCGTTCACGCTGGCTCCGTTCGGCGTACTGCACCCGAGCGCGGTGCGCGCTCGTCGTGCGCAGCTCGATGACGTGCACGCGAGCCGCGTGGCGCGTCAACAGCCACAGGCCGAGGCGCAGGGTGAGACGGTCGACGAGACCGACAGGTCGGTCGACGATCGTGGGAAGAGAGACGGTGGGCGTGGCCGCGGTGTGCTGCGGCGCGCGCGTGGGCAGAGTGCTCATGCGGAGGCTCCGGTGAGAAGAGATGAAGAAAGGAGAAGGCGAGCGGTGCTCGCGAGGGATCGAATGATCCGGAACGCTCGGCATCCGATGGATGCGGCGCGAGAAGCGGAGACGACGGGCGTCTCGACGCGACGGGGTCAGCCCAGGAAGACGGGCATTCCGACGGCGGTGGTCACTCCGGCAAAGGGTGCGGACAGCACGGGAGCGGCGGTGAAGCCGGTGGCGATGAAGCCGGTGGTGTTGCGAATCATGGGAGGACCTCCTTCCGTCGTCGGTTGCGACCCCCGACGCTAGCGAAGGCTGTCAGCGAATGTCAAGCTCGCGCTCAGATTCCGCGAGATCCCGGGCGCGTCTTCGCGGAGCGAGCGGCTCGCCGCCCCGGAATTCCGCGGTTTCTCCGGTAGCGTGAGGCGTCGACGATCAGACGGGAGGCGCGGCGACATGCACTTGAAAAGCGTGACGCTCAAGGGCTTCAAGTCGTTCGCGCAGTCGACGACGTTCGCGCTCGAGCCCGGTGTGACCTGCATCGTCGGTCCGAACGGATCCGGCAAGTCCAATGTCGTGGACGCTCTCGCGTGGGTCATGGGGGAGCAGGGGGCGAAGACACTCCGCGGCGGCAAGATGGAGGACGTCATCTTCGCCGGCACCTCGACACGGGGCCCGCTGGGGCGCGCCGAGGTACAGCTCACGATCGACAACTCGGACGGCGCCCTCCCGATCGACTACAGCGAGGTGACGATCAGTCGGACGCTGTTCCGTACCGGGGCCAGCGAGTACGCGATCAACGGTCAGACGAGTCGCCTCCTCGACGTCCAGGAGCTGCTGAGCGACTCGGGCCTCGGTCGCGAGATGCACGTGATCATCGGTCAGGGGCGTCTCGACACGGTGCTTCAAGCCACCGCCGAGGACCGTCGGGGCTTCATCGAGGAGGCGGCGGGCATCCTCAAGCATCGCCGCCGCAAGGAGAAGACCGTCCGCAAGCTCGAGGCGATGGAGACGAACCTCACTCGTCTCAGCGATCTCGCCGGGGAGCTCCGCCGGCAGTTGAAGCCGCTCGGGAAACAGGCCGAGATCGCCCGAGAGGCGGCCACGATCGCCGCGGTCGTGCGAGACGCGAAGGCCCGCCTGTTCGCCGACGATCTGGTGCGCCTGCGCAGTCAGCTCGCGGACGCGGCGCGGGCCGAGACCGAACGGCACACCGAGCGTCTGGTCCTGCAGGAGCAGGCGGAGGGCTTGCGTCATCGCGTGGAACGACTCGAGGAAGAGCAGCGATCCGAGGCGGTCGATCAGGCCCGACGCGTGGCGTTCTCGCTCGAGCAGGTGCAGGAGCGGCTCCGTGGGTTGTACACGCTCGCGGGACAACGCCTCGCCCTGCTCTCCGACGACGACCGCGACACGAGCGCGTTCGCGCCCACCGTGTCGCAGTCGGCGATCGATGACGTCCGGAGCGAGATCGACGACATCGCCGCCGGTCTGGGCGACGCGCAGGATGCCGCCGCGGATGCCGCCCGAGCGGTGGCGCGGGCCCGCGCCGATCTCGACGCCCTCGATGTCGACATCGCCGCACAGAGCGCGCTCGTCTCGGAGCACGACATGAAGCTCACGGCGCTGCGCGGGGCGGCGGCCTCCGCCGCCTCGACGAGGGACGCCGTGCTCGCGGGCGTCGAGCGCCAACAGCGCGCCCTGGACGCGGCACTGGTCCGTCGCGCGGAGGCCGAGGAGGCCCTCGCCGCTCTGGGTCCGACGATCGCGCCGGAAGCGGATTCTGCGGAGCATGCGGCGGCCTACGAGCGTGCTCAGCGCGATGCGAACGACGCGGAGGCGGCAGTGGCGCAGTTGCGGGAGCGCCTGCACGCGGCGGAGCGCGAACGCGACGCCCTGTCCGCGCAGACCACCGCACTGGGTCGCGCGCTGGACGTACGCAATGCCGCCGCCGATCTCGTCGCTTCGGGCCAGCCGGGGGTACGTGGACTGGTGGGCGACGGCGTCAAGGTGACGTCGGGTTACGAGGCGGCCGTGGCGGCTGCTCTGGGCTCGCTCGCCGAGGGTGTGCTCGTCGACGATTCGGCCGCGGCGTTCGCGACGGCCCGTGTCGCCGCCGACGACGACCTCGGCGTGGTCGAGATCGCCCTTGCCGACGCATCGGTCGACGCGCCCGCGGTGAGCGTTCCGGCGGGGGGCGTGCGAGCGGTGGACGTGGTGACCGCACCGCCGGGGATCCTCGGCATCCTGGCCCGGTTCGTCGTCGTCGACGACCTGGATGCCGCGCAGTCGGCGCTTCCCTCCCTCGACGACCGTACGACCCTCGTGACGCGTGCTGGCGAGGTCCTGACTGTTCACACGCTGCGCGCAGGTTCGGGCGCCGGGCGTTCGAGGCTCGAACTCGCCGCGGAGCGCGATGCCGCTGCGGAGCGGCTCGCCGAGATCGTCGTGGTCGCGGACTCGCTGCGGGAAGCGCTCAGCGATGCTCAACGGGCGCTCTCCGACGCGCGACAGCGGACGAAAGACACCCTCGCCACGCTCCGTGCGCACGACGCCGCGCTGGCGGCTCAGGCCGAGAAGGTCAATCGCGTCACCGTCCGGCACGAGGCTGCGGTGGCGGAGTGCGAGCGCCTGGAGGCGGGCCTCGCGCAGGCCTCAGCCGCGGTCGCGGAGGCCGAGGATGCGTCCGCCGCAGCCGAGGCCGCTCTGGCCCGAGCCCTCGAGGCCCCTCGACCGATCCTCGACGCTTCCG
Organism: Microbacterium testaceum; assembly: GCF_001476285.1. Lineage (GTDB taxonomy): Bacteria > Actinomycetota > Actinomycetes > Actinomycetales > Microbacteriaceae > Microbacterium > Microbacterium testaceum_B. The sequence continues at coordinate 10,994 of NZ_LDRU01000043.1, forward strand.
CGCGCGACGGCATGGTCGCTGAGCTCGAGGCGGCCCGCGAGACGGAGATGCGCGCACGTCTCGACATCGAGACGCTGAAGGAGCGGGTTCGCGCGGGCGAGGCGCGCATCGTGCAGCTCGAGAACCAGCGGGAGCGCGAACGCGCGGCTGCCGAGGAAGCCGCGCGCCGGGCAGTGATCCGGCGTGCGCAGCGCGAGGTTGCGGCGGAGGTCGCGGCTCAGCTCCCCGCGCTCCTCGACTCGGTCGATCGCTCGGTGAGCCACGCCCGCGTGGAGCTCGCCACGGCGGAGGCGACTCGCACCGCGGTCTCGGCGGATCTTTCCCGCGCGCGCGCCGAAGAGTCCGAAGTCCGGGAGCGGCTCGCGCGCCTGACCGAGAGCGTTCACGGGCTCGAACTCCAGATGCACGAGAAGCGACTGCACGTCACGAGCCTGCTGGAGCGCGTGCAGTCCGAGCTCGCCCTCGACGAAGACATTCTGGTTTCGGAATATGGACCCGACCAGCTCATTCCCGCGGAGGGGGACGGCGAGGCCGTCCCGTTCGACCGGGCCGGACAGAAGCGCCGACTGCAGGACGCCGAGCGGAAGCTCGGCCAACTCGGCCGCGTCAATCCGCTCGCCCTCGAGGAGTTCGCCGCTCTTGAGCAACGCCACGCGTTTCTCACCGAGCAGCTCGCCGATCTGCAACAGACGCGCGCGGACCTGCAGACGATCATCGCCGAGCTCGACGAGCGAATGCAGACGATCTTCGTCGCCGCCTTCGAAGACACCCGCGCCGCGTTCACCGAGATCTTCCCCATCCTGTTCCCTGGCGGCTCGGGGAGCATCTCTCTCACCGACCCGGAGCACCCGCTGACGACGGGGATCGAGGTCTCCGTCCGCCCCGTGGGGAAGAAGATCGAACGGCTCTCGCTCCTGTCGGGCGGGGAGCGCTCGCTCGCGGCCGTCGCCTTCCTGACGTCGATCTTCACGGCCCGGCCGAGTCCGTTCTACATCCTCGACGAGGTCGAGGCCGCTCTCGACGACGCCAACCTCGGGCGGCTCCTCGGGGTCTTCGAGAAGCTGCGCTCGAGCAGTCAGTTGATCGTCATCACGCATCAGAAGCGCACGATGGAGATCGCCGACGCGCTGTACGGCGTGTCGATGCGACAGGACGGCGTGTCTGCGGTCGTCGGCCAGCGCATCGGCGATCGGGCTGCGGCCGCACGCGAAGCCGCCCCCGTAAGCTGAAGCAATGGCTGAGAACTCCTGGTCGCTCGGACGCGCGCTGCGCGGCCTGTTCGTCAAACCCACGATCGACGAGACGACGTGGGACGACCTCGAGACCGCCCTCCTGACGGCCGACTTCGGACCCGACGTGACCGAGCGCCTGGTCGACGAGCTGCGCGAGAAGGTCGAGCGCTTTCGCACGACCGACCCGCGCGATCTGCAGCGCATGCTGAAGGAGACGCTGGAAGAGCACTTCGCGAAGTTCGACACGACCCTGCGGCTCACCGAGCGTCCGGCCGTCGTCCTCGTCGTCGGCGTGAACGGCGTCGGCAAGACGACGACCATCGGCAAGTTCGCGAAGTTCCTGCAGCGCTACGGGCGCAGCGTCGTTGTGGGAGCGGCCGACACCTTCCGCGCCGCAGCGGTCGACCAGCTCGCGACGTGGGCGGAGCGCGGGGGAGCCGCGATCGTGCGTCCGCAGCACGAGGGCCAGGATCCGGCATCCGTCGCCTTCCAGACGGTCGCCCACGCGAAAGAGACGGGCACCGAGATCGTCCTCGTCGACACGGCCGGCCGTCTGCACACCAAGGGTGGGCTCATGGACGAGCTCGGCAAGATCAAGCGGGTGATCGAGAAGCAGGCGCCGATCGCCGAGGTGCTCCTCGTGCTCGATGCGACGACCGGTCAGAACGGGCTCATGCAGGCCCAGGCCTTCCTCGACAGCGCCGGGGTCACGGGTCTCGTCCTGACCAAGCTCGACGGTTCGGCGAAGGGCGGATTCGTGCTGGCCGTGCAGGAGCGCACGGGCATTCCGGTCAAGCTGCTCGGCCAGGGCGAGGGCATCAACGACCTCACCGGTTTCACGCCGCACGTTTTCGCCGCGTCGCTCGTCGACTGACCCGGGCGGGTCGCCTTCCCGAAGCGCGTGCCGCCTGGTTTCATTGGGGGTATGGCGATCGAGCACGATTTCTTCGGACTCCTCGAGTCCGGGCCCGACGGGTCGATCTTCTGGTCGGAGAACGTCGAGTTCGGCGACCAGAGTGTGACCGTCGATCTCACGGCCCCCGACCAGGACGACGTGTCCGTCGAGGCCCTCGATGTCGCGGCCGCCATGATCTCGGCGCTCGAAGCCATCGACCTGGCTGCGCGGAACGCCATGGTGGGCGAACTCGACTCCCGCACCAGCGAGGTCACTGAGTACATCCTCCAGCAGCAGGCGACGCTCGGCGAGGAGATCGACGACCTGCTCATCGACCCGTCCGGCGACACGCACATCGATGTCATCAAGTCGATGCAGCTGATGAGCGTGACGATCCTCGCGGACGAGCACGGCGGGACGGACCCGTTCGCCGTTCTCGAGTACGCCCTCGATCCGGATGCCACGGACGACGTGCTGCTGGTGAACCTCGCGTCCGACGGCTCGGTGCAGTCGGTCACGAGCGCCGACTGACCGTCGGCGCGCGGTCGGTCCGCGACCCGCTCAGACCGCCTGAGCGAAGTCCACGCCGTCCGCCGCGATGTCCTTCGCGAGGTGAGCGAGGTGCGGCGGGATCTCGCGCCCCTTCGACACCATCGACTGCGCCCACAGGCGCCCGGCGCGGTACGACGAGCGCACGAGCGGTCCGGCCAGGACCCCGAGGAAGCCGATGCGCTCCGCCTCCTCCTTGAACTCGACGAACTCGGCGGGCTTGACCCACCGCTGCACGGGGAGGTGGCGCGGGGTCGGACGCAGGTACTGGGTGATGGTGATGATGTCGGTCCCGGCTTCGTGCAGGTCGTTCAGCGCCTGCACCACCTCTTCGGGCTCCTCGCCCATCCCGAGGATCAGGTTCGACTTCGTGATGAGCCCGGCGTCGCGCGCCGCGGTCAGCACGCCCAGCGATCGCTCGTATCGGAACGCCGGCCGGATGCGCTTGAAGATGCGCGGCACCGTCTCGACGTTGTGCGCGAAGACCTCGGGCCGTGAGGAGAAGACCTCCTCGAGCAGCGCGGGGTTGCCCGAGAAGTCGGTCGCGAGGATCTCGACGCCGGTGCCGGGGTTCTCCGCGTGGATGCGCCGAACGGTCTCGGCGTGGAGCCACGCGCCCTCGTCCGGGAGGTCGTCGCGGGCGACGCCCGTGACCGTGGCGTACCGCAGTTGCATCCGTGTCACGCTCTCGGCCACGCGACGCGGCTCGTCGGTGTCGTAGTCGGCGGGTTTGCCGGTGTCGATCTGGCAGAAGTCGCACCGACGGGTGCACTGCGATCCCCCGATGAGGAAGGTGGCCTCGCGGTCCTCCCAGCATTCGAAGATGTTCGGGCACCCGGCCTCCTGGCAGACGGTGTGCAGGTCCTCGTTCTTCACGAGGCTCTGCAGGGCCGTGTACTCGGGGCCCATCTTCGCCTTGGTCTTGATCCACTCGGGCTTGCGCTCGATGGGCGTCTCCGCGTTGCGGACCTCGAGCCTGAGCAGCTTGCGTCCGTTCGGAGCGGTGGATGCCGGGACCCCGGCCGTTCCGGTGCCACAGGTGCTCATGCCGCCACCCCCGCGTACTCGGCGTGGAAGACGTCGACGATGCGGGGCACGAGGTCGCCAGGGGAGACGTCGGCTCCGATCACCTCGCTCACGGTCGTCACGCCGGCATCCGAGATCCCGCACGGGACGATCCGCCGGAAGGCGGCCAATGAGTTGTCGCAGTTGACGGCGAAGCCGTGCATGGTCACCCCTTTCTCGACGCGGACGCCGATCGCCGCGACCTTGTCCAGGCCGAGCGGGCGCTGCACCCAGACGCCGCTGCGGCCCTCCACGCGGATGCCGTCGACGCCGATCGGTGCGAGGGCGGCGATGATCAGCGACTCGAGGCGGCGCACGTGCGCGACGACGTCCACCGGCTCCGGCAGACGCACGATCGGGTAGCCGACGAGTTGACCCGGCCCGTGCCAGGTGATCTTCCCGCCGCGGTCGACGTCGATGACCGGCGTGCCGTCGTCGGGCCGCTCGTGATCCTCGGTGCGCTTGCCCGCGGTGTACACGGCTTCGTGTTCGAGCAGGAGCAGCGTGTCGGGGCGACGCCCGGCGACCACGTCCGCGTGGATGCGCCGCTGCTGCGCCCAGCCGTCGAGGTAGGGCACGTAGTCCGGGGCGAACCCCACGTGATCGATGTCGAGCATCTCGGCTCCCGCCGTTGTTGGATTGCGTCTAACAATACATGTCGGAGCGTCTTCTAGGCTGGCGGCATGACCTCGCCGAGCCGCAGTGGACGCCCGCGCGCTTCGTCACGCGAGGTCCTTGCCGAGGCGGCGTGCGAGCTGTTCCTCGAACGCGGATACGAGGCGACGTCGGTATCCGACATCACCCGTCGCGCCGGCGTGAGCCGTTCCAGCTTCTTCAACTACTTCTCGGCCAAGAGCGACGTCTTGTGGTCGGGGTTCGACGAGCAGTCGGCGCGCGGTGTCGCCCTCCTGCGCGACGGCGTCGACACGAGCGAGGCGCTCACGTCGATCGGTGAGGGATTGACTCCCGATGCGCTGGCCCTCGCGATCACGAACGCGGATGCCATGGGGATCGCCGCCGAACTCGACCGCGACCGCGCGGTGCGTCAGTTCCACCTGCAGCGCGAGATCGCGGCGCGCCTGGTGCGCGATGGGGTGGCGCCGCTCGTGGCTCAAGTGCGAGCGGGAGCGTTGTCGGCGGCGGTCCTGGCGTCTGTCTGGGCGTGGGCCGACCGCACGGCAGCGGGCCGGTCGCTTCCCGAGACCCTCGCCGAAGCCCTCGGCGGGGCCTGACCCTCCCGTCGGGGCGGCGCGGTCGCCGCGCCCCGCGTAAACTCGACTCATCATGGCGACTTTCGGCACCCTCTCCGACCGGCTCACAGAGACCTTCCGCAACCTCCGGAAGAAGGGCCAGCTCACGCCCGCAGACGTCGACGGGACGGTTCGCGAGATCCGCCGCGCCCTGCTCGACGCCGACGTGGCGCTGCCCGTGGTCAAGGAGTTCACGGCCGCGGTTCGCGAGCGCGCCCTCGGAGACGAGGTCAACCGCGCCCTCAACCCCGCGCAGCAGGTCGTGCAGATCGTCAACGACGAGCTCATCGGCATCCTTGGCGGCCAGCAGCGTCGTCTGCAGTTCGCGAAGAACCCGCCGACGGTCATCATGCTCGCCGGTCTGCAGGGCTCGGGTAAGACGACCTTCGCCGGCAAGCTCGCGAAGATGCTCGAGAAGGACGGCCACACGCCCCTTCTCGTCGCCTGTGACCTCCAGCGACCGAACGCCGTGAACCAGCTGCAGGTCGTCGCGGAGCGCGCGGGGGCCGCGATCTACGCTCCGGAGCCGGGCAACGGCGTCGGCGACCCGGTCAAGGTCGCTCGCGACGGAGTCGCCTACGCCACGCGCCAGCAGCACGACATCGTCATCATCGACACCGCGGGTCGCCTGGGCGTCGACGCCGAGTTGATGAAGCAGGCCTCCGACATCCGCAAGGCAACGCAGCCCGACGAGGTTCTCTTCGTCATCGACTCGATGATCGGTCAGGATGCCGTGAACACGGCGAAGGCGTTCCAGGACGGCGTCGATTTCACCGGCGTGGTGCTGTCGAAGCTCGACGGTGATGCGCGCGGTGGAGCCGCGCTGTCGGTTGCCTCGGTCACCGGTCGCCCGATCATCTTCGCGTCCACCGGTGAGGGCCTCGACGACGTCGAGCCGTTCCACCCCGACCGCATGGCATCCCGCATCCTCGACCTCGGTGACATCCTCACCCTGATCGAGCAGGCGCAGAACGCCTTCGACGAGGCCGAGGCGATGAAGGTCGCCGAGAAGCTCGCGACGGAGACTTTCACGCTCGAGGACTTCCTCGAGCAGATGCAGCAGATGAAGAAGATGGGCTCCATGAAGAAGATGCTCGGGATGCTCCCGGGCATGGGAAACATGAAGCAGCAGCTCGAGGACTTCGACGAGCGCGAGATCGACCGCACCGAGGCGATCATCCGTTCGATGACGCCGGGTGAGCGTCGTAATCCCAAGGTCCTCAACGGTTCCCGACGCCTGCGTATCGCGCGCGGTTCCGGTATGACCGTCACCGACGTGAACCAGTTGGTCCAGCGCTTCGAGCAGGCCGCCAAGATGATGAAGACGGTCGCTCGCGGCGGTGTGCCCAACATCCCCGGCATGGGTCCGGTGGGCGGCAAGCCGGGCGCGTCGTCGAAGCGCGGCAAGCAGCAGAAGGCGAAGGGGTCGCGTTCGGGCAACCCGGCCAAGCGCGCGGCCGAGAACGCCGGCATCGCGGCATCCACCGCTCCGACGGGCTCGGGCTTCGGGCTGGGCGGTCAGAAGGCGCCGACGGAGGCCGATCTCGCCGAGCTGCAGAAGATGCTCGGACGCGGCTGACGTCGACGCGGCGGCGCGGTCGGCCTCAGGGCAGGACGTCCGCGTCCTGCAGGGCCGACACGATCGTCTGCTCGATCGCCTTCTGGCCGCGAGCCGTCGGGTGAACGTCGTCGTCCTGCAGCCACTCGGGGTGCCCGAGCAGGGGCTGGCCGATGTCGATGTACGTCCCGCCGACCGCGTCGATCGCATCGTGGAGCGCGTCGGACGTGACCGCGTTGTCGTCCGGGATGTCGGACTCGTCGTTCCAGATCGTGCTCAATCCGACGATGCGGGCGGTGGGCACGGCCTGATGGAGTTCGTCGACCGTGGCAGTGGTGTCCGCGCGGATCTCATCGGGGTCCTGCCAGAAGTCGTTGCTCGACGACTCCACGATGAGCAGATCCGGCTGCAGGGCGGCGACGGCGGGTGCGAAGCCCGCGTAGGCCGTTCCGCACTCGCCCTCGACGACGAACCCCATCCCTCCGCAGGCGAGGTTCGTCAGCGCGAGGTGGGCTCGGGACGCCATGAGATCGGGCCACGCTTCACCGATCGTCAGCCCCGCACCCGACATGAGCGAGTCGCCCACCGTGACCACGCGCAGGCGCGGGGGAGTGGTGGTAGCCGGAGCGGCAGCGGGGGACTCCACGCCGAAGGTCAGTTCGGGCTGCGGCGCGGTCGGTTCGGGCGCGCATGCGGTCAAGGTCGCGACCAGACCCGCGAGGAGCACGGCCACGGAGCGCGCCGAGCGGGAACGAACGGGGGTCATGGCGCGATCCTAGAGGCGCGGCCATGAGAATCCGCCGAGCGCCCGAGCGCCGGATCGGTCACGCGCGGAGAGCCGCCAGATGCTCTCGCAGCGTCGGGCCCGCGCGGAACTCCCGGATGAGATGCTGCACGACCTCACGCAGGTCGCCGTCGGCGGCTTCGGCCACGGCGAGCTGCCGCGCGGAACTGCCCCCGGTCGCGAGGATCGTCTCGAGGCCCGCGAACTCCCGCGCGCACTTCAGCTCGACGGCGATGTCGGCGAGTTCCTCCATCGTCTCCCGCAGGTGCTCGACCACCGGCCGTTGCGTGCCGTCCCGGTCGACGATGACCCGCGCGTCGAGCCCGTACCGCGCGGAGCGCCATTTGTTCTCGCGGGCGAACCATGGCGGAATCCCCGGGAGCTCTTTGCTCTCGTCGAGGAGTCGGGAGAAGTGCTCCACGAGTGTCTGGGCGAGAGCGGCGACCGCGGCCAGCTCGGGAAGCGTGGACATGCCGTCGCACGCGCGGATCTCGACGGTGCCCCAGCGCGGGGCCGGACGGATGTCCCACCGCACCTCGGTGGCATCCGCCATCACACCCGTGCGGACCATGTCGTCGAGGTAGGACTCGAACTGATCCCACGTCTGGAGCTGCCAGGGGAGCCCCGCCGTCGGCAGTTGCTGGAAGACGAGGGAGCGGTTCGAGACGTATCCGGTCCGTTCGCCGGCCCAGAAGGGACTGGATGCCGAGAGCGCCTGCAGGTGAGGCAGATAGACGGTCAGGGCGTTGACGATCGGCAGCACCTTGTCCACGCTGTCGACGCCGACGTGGACGTGCACGCCCCAGATCATCATGTTGCGACCCCACCACTGGGTCCGCTCGATGAGCGTGTGGTACCTCGTCTTGTCGGTGACCTGCTGGTCGTACCACTGAGCGAAGGGGTGGCTGCCGGCGCAGAGCAGCTCGATGCCACGCGGCTCTGTCTCTTCGCGCAGCGCGCAGATGGCGTCGCCGATGTCGTCGACGGCGGCGGCGACCGTGTCCCCGACGCCACTCGTCACCTCGACGGTGTTGGTGAGCAGTTCTCCCGTCACCGTGAAGCGTTCGAGCGCGGTGCGCTCCTCGACGAGCTCCAGGATCTCGGGGGCTCGGGGAACGAGATCGCCCGTTTCGCGGTCGGCGAGCATCAGCTCCCACTCCAGCCCCACGGAGGAGCGCGTTGAGGAAGCGAACTGCAGCGTCATCCGGTCAGTCTGACACGGGACACGCGCGACGTTCTGTTTCGCGCCTCGCCGTGTCATCTGGCAGAATAGAGGGTCGGACCAGGCACTCGACCCTCTATCCAGTGCCGGCCCGCCTTTTTTGAGCTTCCGCCGGGTGTGCACCCCACGCTCCAGGCGATCGGTTCGTTCGCTTTTCACCATCCAGGAGAAAATTCGTGGCTGTCAAGATCCGTCTCAAGCGTCTCGGTAAGATCCGTGCGCCCTACTACCGCATCGTCGTCGCCGACTCGCGCACCAAGCGCGACGGCCGCGTGATCGAGGAGATCGGTAAGTACCACCCCACCGAGGAGCCCTCGTTCATCGAGGTCGACTCGGACCGCGCGCAGTACTGGCTCTCTGTCGGCGCTCAGCCCACCGAGCAGGTCGCTGCGATCCTCAAGCTCACGGGCGACTGGGGCAAGTTCAAGGGCGACAAGGACGCCGTGTCCACCGTCAAGGTGCGCGAGCCCAAGGCTGCTTTCGAGGCTGAGGCCGGCAAGAAGTCGGTCGTCAAGCCCAAGGCCGAGAAGAAGGCCGAGGCTCCCGCAGCCGACGCTTCGGCCGACGACGCCGCCGAGACCTCGGCCGAGTAAGTCCCGTGCTGTCTGCCGCGCTCGAACACGTCGTCAAGGGGATCGTCGATCACCCCGAGGACGTGACCATCCGTTCCAGCACCTCGCCCCGTGGCGACGTGTTGGAGGTTCGCGTGCACCCCGATGATCGGGGTCGCGTGATCGGGCGCGGCGGACGCACCGCCAAGGCTCTGCGTACCGTCGTGTCCGCCCTCGCCGACGGGCGCCGCGTGCGCGTCGACGTGGCCGACGACTGATGGCGGCCGGCGAACCCGCGGGCGGTCAGCCCGCCAAGACTCAGCTCCGCGTGGGGCGGCTCGTCAAGGCCCACGGCCTCAAGGGCGCCTTCAAGCTCGAGCTCTACACCGATGACCCCGAGGGTCGCTTCGTCCCGGGTAACACGTTCACGCTGCAGGTGCCGGAGTCGTCGCCGTGGCACGGTCGTCCGTTGACGGTCCGCGAGTTCCGGTGGATGAACTCGCACCCGGTCGCGTTCTTCGAAGGCGTCGACGACCGCACGGCCGCCGAAGAGCTCGTCAAGGCGATCCTGTGGATCGACCAGGACACCGCCGACGCCCCGGCCGAAGACGACGCGTGGTACGACCACCAGCTCGTCGGCCTCGATGTCGTGCGCGAGGGCGAGACCGTCGGACGTGTCGTCCGGGTCGACCACTTCCCCGCGCAGGACCTGCTGATCGTGCGCCCCTCCGGTGAGGATCGAGAGGTTCTCGTCCCCTTCGTGAGCGCCATCGTGCCCGAGGTCGACATCGAGGGCGGACGCGTGGTCGTCACGCCCCCCGCCGGTCTCTTCGAAGACCTCCCGAGCGATGAGGGCGACGAGCACGAGCCGACCGGCGCCGACGGGCCCGAGCCCGAGGACGCCACGAGCGAGGCCGTCATGAGCGAGGACGCCGAGATCGCCGACGCCGCGAGCGCCGACGACACCCGTCGCGAGGACTGACGTGCGTATCGACGTCGTCTCGATCTTCCCGACGATCTTCGATGCCCTCGAGGTGTCGCTCCTCGGGAAGGCGCGGACGACAGGTCTCCTCGACGTCCGGGTGCACGACCTCCGTGACTACACGCACGACCGCCATCGCACCGTCGACGACACCCCGTACGGCGGGGGAGCGGGCATGGTCATGAAGCCCGAACCGTGGGGCGAAGCCCTCGACGACGTCACGCGTGACGCCGAGTCCCGCCCCGTCATCATCTTCCCGTCGCCCGCCGGTGAGCGGTTCACCCAAGCGACCGCGCGCGAACTTTCCACGGCGTCGCACCTCGTCTTCGGCTGCGGTCGCTACGAGGGGATCGACGAGCGCGTGTTCGACTACGCCGATGAGCTCGGCGACGTACGCCTCATATCGCTGGGCGACTACGTGTTGAACGGTGGCGAGGTCGCCGTCATGGCGATGGTCGAGGCCATCGGCCGTCTCATCCCCGGTGTCGTCGGAAATCCCGAGAGCCTCGTCGAGGAGTCGCACGAAGACGGACTCCTGGAGTACCCCTCCTTCACCAAGCCGGCCGTCTGGCGCGAACGCGAGGTGCCGCCGGTCCTTCTCAGCGGCAACCACGGTGCGGTGGCGTCATGGCGGCGCGAGCAGCAGCTCGAGCGAACGCGGGAACGCCGACCCGACCTTCTCTCCGACTGAGATCTCGCACGGATGACGGATGCCGCGGCCTCGAGGCCGCGGCATCCGTCATCCGTGCGAGATCTCAGTCGGAGAG
>NZ_LDRU01000044.1 GCF_001476285.1 Microbacterium testaceum
CCCGCCCGCTCACCCGGAGGTGCGTTTTCGCCCCCGGATCGGGGAAGATGGGCAGAACGCCCGCCGACAGAAAGGGGCCGCATGCCCGAGGGACAGGTGCTCGAACTCGCTGGCCTGACCAAACGGTTCGGCGCGGTGTCAGCCGTGGACTCCCTCGACGCGCGCGTCGAGCCCGGCCTCGTCACCGGCTTCCTGGGGCCGAACGGCGCCGGAAAGACCACGTCGCTGCGCATGCTGCTCGGACTCGTGCGACCCACCTCGGGCACCGCCACGATCGGCGGCAAGCGCTACGCCGACCTCGCCTCGCCCCTGCAGACGGTGGGCGCGGCGCTCGAGGCGTCGAGCTTCCACCCCGGTCGCTCCGCCGCGAACCACCTCAAGGTGTACGCGCGCGCCGCGTCGCTCCCGACGTCGCGCATCGACGAGGTGCTGGGCCTGGTCGGCCTCGCCGACGTCGCCGGACGCCGCGTGGGCGGCTTCTCGCTCGGCATGCGCCAACGCCTGGGCCTCGCGACGGCCCTCCTCGGCGACCCGGGCGTCCTCGTGCTCGACGAGCCCACGAACGGCCTCGACCCCGAGGGCATCCGGTGGATGCGCTCCCTGCTCCGCCACCTCGCCGAAGAGGGACGCACCGTCCTCATCTCGTCGCACCTCCTGGCCGAGGTGCAGCAGACCGTCGACGCGCTGCTGATCATCTCCCACGGCCGCCTGGTCTTCCAGGGCGGTGTCGAAGACCTCGCCGACCCCGACGAGTACGCCACGGTCGTCGACGCCCCGGACCGCGCGGCGCTGTCGGCGCTGCTCGACGAGCGCGGCATCCCGTACCAGTTGCTGCGCAACGGCTTCACGATCCGCCACCTCGAGCCCGTCGAGATCGGCGCTCTCGCCGCCGGCGCCGGCATCGCCCTGTCGCACCTGCAGAGCAAGGGCGCGAGCCTCGAAGACATCTTCCTCGAGCTCGTCAGCGGCGTGCGCGTCCACGCGAGCGCGGGAGGCACGACGGCCGCGGCACCGACCCCCGATCCCGTGCTGCCGGATGCCGCGACGCCGGTCCCGGATGCCGTGACCCCGGCGCCCGCGGCGGCCCCGGTCGACCCCGCGGCGGCGCCCGTCGACGACGTCGCCGCAGCGGAACCGGCACCCTCGACCGACCTGGTCACGATCCCGGCGCCCGCTCGCGAGGCCCGGGTGGAGTCGCCGTCCGAGGAGTCACGGCACGAAGAGCCGAGACCGTCGTACTCGGTGGCATCCACGGGTGTCATCGACGTGGTACCGCCCACCCACGCACAAGACGGAGGCACCGCCCCGGAAGGCGCAGCTACCGACAGCACGGAGGTGTCCCGATGAGCCTCGTCGCCGCCACGCGTTCCGAGTACACGAAGCAGTTTTCCACCGCCGGGTGGTGGGTGCTCGCGATCGTGCTCGTGGTCTACGTCGCCTTCACCGCGGGCGTCCTCGCCCTCGTCTTCGGCGGCGTGGCTTCCGGCCGGCTGACCGGCAACGGCCCCGCGCCGCAGACCGAGGGCCTCGCGGGTCTCGTCTACAGCTCGGCGAGCGGGGTCGGCTACGTCTTCCCGCTGCTCGTGGGCACCCTCATGGTCACCACCGAGTTCCGGCACAAGACGCTCACCCCGACATTCCTCGCCACACCGCGCCGTGGGATCGTCCTCGGGGGGAAGTTCTTCGTCGGCATCGTGGTCGGCCTGCTCTACGGCATCCTCGGATCCGCCGCCGCGATCGCGGCGGGCGCGGGCGTGCTCAGCATCTTCGGCGTCGACGCCGAGCTGGGTTCGTCCGACACTTGGACGCTCGTCGGCCGCATGCTGCTCGCCTTCGCCCTGTGGGCGGTGGTCGGTATCGGCGTCGGAACCGTCGTGCGCAACCAGGTGGCCGCGATCGTCATCGTGCTCGCCGTCACGCTCTTCATCGAGCCGATCGTGCGCACCCTGGGCGGACTGGTGTCGGGCTTCAGCGAGGTCGTGAAGTGGTTCCCGAGCGCCGCGAGCGACGCCCTCGTGGGCAAGACGATCTTCGGCGCCATGTCGTCCGGCGGCTCCGGATCCCTCGACTGGTGGGTCGGCGGCCTCGTGCTCCTGGCCTACGCGGTCGTGTTCCTCGTGATCGGCCTGTTCACGACCTGGCGTCGCGACGTCGACTGACCCGGCGCACAGCGCATTTGGCGCGGCTTCCCGCGTCGGCGAGAATCAACCGTGCTCGATGGACCGGTGATCGCCGAGTGGCTTCCCGTCTCGGTGGCCGCCCTCGTCGTCCTGCTGATCGCCGCGGGCGTGGCCGGATGGGTCGACGCTGTCGTAGGCGGCGGCGGCCTGATCCAGCTGCCGGCCCTCGTCATCGCGGTGCCGAAAGACGTCGCGACCCCGTTCATCCTCGGCACGAACAAGCTGTCGTCGTTCTTCGGCACCCTCTCGGCGAGCTGGGTGTACCTGCGCAAGATCAGGGTGCAGCTCGTGCTGCTGATCCCCCTCGTCGTGGGTGCCTACGCCGGGTCCACGCTCGGCGCGGCGCTGTCACGATACGTCCCGCGCGAGGTGCTCACCCCGATCGTCCTCGTCGCCGTCATCGCCGTGGCGCTCTACACGCTCCTGAAGCCCAGAATGGGCCTCGAGCACGAGCCCCGTCACGACCGCGCCGCGGCCGTCGCGTGGCGTGCGGGGGCGATCGGTCTGCTGGTCGGTTTCTATGACGGCATCCTGGGTCCGGGCACCGGGTCGTTCTTCGTGATCCTCATCGTCGGCGTGCTGGGCTACGGCTTCCTGCAGGCGAGCGTCAACGCCAAGATCGCCAACCTCACCACCAACCTCGCGGCCCTCGCGGTGTACGGCGTGCACGGCGAGATCCTGCTGGTCCTCGGCCTCGCGATGGCCGCGATGAACGTCACGGGCGGGTTCATCGGCGCGCACATGGCGACCCGCCGCGGCAGTGGCTTCGTGCGGATCGTGTTCCTCGTGACGCTGTCGATCCTCATCGTGAAGCTCGCGTGGGACACGGTGGTCCAGTTCACGTCCTGAGCGCGTTGCCCTGCCGCTCGCCCTCACCCTCGCTGACTGTCCAAGAAACCCGGACGTCTCAGAAAATCGTCCGTGTGTTTTGGACACTCAACCCGCTGGCGACGCACGGGAGCGAGCGGAACCCGCGAGATCTCAGGCGACGATGTCGGCCACGTCTTCGGGTTCGGATGCCACGTCGAGACGCAGCGCCTTGAGCAGGGCCACGCCGTGCTTGGTGGTGAGGACGAGCCGCTCGAACTCGTCGTGACCCGTCAGGTCGACCACCACGCTGGGCTTGCGGCCCCGGATGATGACGAAGTCGTTGCCGCCCGCCGACTTCCACGTACCCGCGCCCACGGCGACGGGAAGGTTGATGCCCGGGTTCGGCACGCCGCGGAGCCACGTCCACGCGTCGTCGGTCAACTGCACGCGATCGATGTGCTCGCGGGGCACCACGATGTTGTTCTTGCGGAACGAGAGCGCGCGCTCGGTCGGCGACAGCACGACTTCGAGCTGCGTCGAGTCGAGCAGCAGGGTCACCATGGCATCCATCCTGCCAGCCCTCCCCGGGGGCGACGGAGCCACGACCTTACGAGAGCGCAACGATCGTGTTTCCGGTCGCGCATCCGGGTCGGCGCCGTTCCCGGCCCGGATGTCGGAGGCGAGGGATAGCCTGGAGCGATGAGTACGGGCAGTGTTGCGCCGCGAGTCGCACCGGCCCGAGGCACATCGATCGACGATCTCCTCGCGCGGGTCCAGGGCGGTCACCGCCCCGACGTCGATGAGACCGAACAGCTGTTGCACGCCCCTCTCGACGCGTTGTTCGGCGTCGCCGGAGCACTGCGCGACGACGGCCTGGCGCTCGCCGGGCGCCCCGGGGTGCTGACGTACTCACGCAAGGTGTTCGTCCCGCTCACGACGCTCTGCCGCGACCGGTGCCACTACTGCGTCTTCGTCGACACCCCCGGCCAGCTGAACCTGCTGCGCAAGCCCACGTACATGAGCCCCGAGCAGGTGCTCACGGTCGTGCGACAGGGGCAGGCGCTCGGCTGCAAAGAGGCGCTCCTCACCCTCGGCGACCGCCCCGAGGAACGCTGGCCCGAAGCCCGCGCGTGGCTCGACGAGCACGGCTTCGCGTCCACGATCGACTACGTGGCCCACATCGCGCGGCTCATCACCGCCGAGACGGGCATGCTCGTGCATGCCAACCCCGGCGTCATGCACCCCGACGAGCTGTCGACGCTGCGTCCGGTGTCACCGTCGATGGGCATGATGCTCGAGACCACGTCGCGCCGCCTCTACGAGGAGCCCGGGCAGGTGCACTACGGCTCGCCCGACAAAGACCCCGACCTGCGTCTGCGCGTGATCGACGACGCGGGGGCCGCCGGCATCCCGTTCACGACGGGCATCCTCGTCGGCATCGGAGAGGCGGTGCGCGACCGTGCCGAGTCGCTCATCGCCCTGCGCGACCTCGACGACCGGCACGGCCACGTGCAAGAGGTGATCGTGCAGAACTTCCGCGCGAAGCCGCGCACCGCCATGCAGGGCGCCCCGGATGCCGACATGCACGAGTACCTCGCCACGGTCGCCGTCGCGCGACTCGTCTTCGGACCCGACATGCGCATCCAGGTGCCGCCGAACCTGTCCGACCCGCGCGAGCTCGGCGCCCTGATCGCGGCGGGCATCGACGACTGGGGCGGGGTCTCGCCGCTAACGGCCGACCACGTCAACCCCGAGCGTCCCTGGCCGCAGATCGACGATCTCGCGGCGCAGACCGCCGCCCACGGCTACACGCTGCGCGAACGCCTCACCGCGCATCCCGAGTTCGTCCAGGATGCCGCCCACTGGATCGACCCGGCCCTTCACGCGCCCGTGCGGGCCCTGGCGGACGCCGCGGGGCTCGCGACCGACGTGATCCCGCGCGCGGTGCCGGTGGTCCCGCGCGCGGTGCCGGAGGGAGGATCAGGGACGAGCGGAGGACCCGACGCCGACCTCCCGTCCTCCGCTCGTCCCTCGTCCTCCGCTCACCACGCCGCGAGCTCCGGCACCACGAGCTCCAGCACCACGAGCTCCAGCACCACGAGCTCCGGCGCCGCGAGCTCCGACGCCGCAAGCGCCGACCCCGGCGTGAAGCGCCTCGCCGAGCGGGCGGCATCCGACCCTCTCGCGCTCGACGACGCGGACTGGACCCGCCTGCTGCACACCACCGGGGCCGAGCTCGACACCCTCGCCGCGACCGCCGACGACGCCCGCCGCTACACCGTGGGCGAGCCGATCACGCTCGTGCAGAACCGTAACCTCACCTCGACGGGGTTCCGGCGCGCAGGTCGCGCGGCGGCGGGCGAGTTCGATCTCGACGACGCGGCGGCCATCGCCGCCGACGCCGCCGACCTCGGCGCGACCGAAATCTGCATCCAGGGCTCGCTGCGCCCCGACGAAGACCCCTCGGGCTACCTCGACCTCGTGCGCGCCGCGAAGCGCGGGGCTCCCGGCATCCATGTGCACGCCTATCGCCCGGCGGACGTCCGCGACCTCGCCGATCGCGGCGGACTCGGGCTCGACGGCGCTCTCGCCGCGATGCGCGACGCGGGCGTCGACACCGTGCCCGGCACGGGCGTGAAGATCCTCAGCGAGCGCGTGCGCGCCCTCGTCGCGCCCGGCGACCTCGACATCGACCGCTGGGTCGAGGGGATCACCGCCGCGCACCGCGCCGGGTTCCGCTCGACCTCGGTGCTGTTCTACGGCCACGTCGAAACGGCCGAAGAGCGCATCGCGCACCTGCGGCGCCTGCGCGAGATCCAGACCGAGACGCGCGGTTTCGCCGAGTTCGTGCCCATCCCGCTTCCCGGGGGCGATGTTCCGCTCGTGGCGGGGCGTGCCCCGGTCGACGAGCACCGCGCGATGGTCGCCGTGTCGCGGCTGCTGCTCTCGGGCAGCATCGCGCACGTGCAGATTCCGTGGACACGCGTCGGCCGCGACACCGCAGCCGTGCTGCTGCGTTCCGGCGGAGACGACCTCGGCGGGACGCTCTACGACGGGCGCGTGCTCCCCGACACGGGCATCGAGCAGGGGCTCGAGCTGCCGGTCGCCGCGGCCGAGCGCCTCGCCCGCAGCCTCATGCGGCCCTTCCGGCAGCGGACGACCGACTACCGGGTGGCACCCGCGTGACCTCGCTCGAGCGCATCGTCGACGTCGCGATCGTCGGCGCCGGATTCGCCGGCCTCGCCATGGCGGGGGCCCTGCGTCGAGCCGGCCGCGACGACTTCGTCGTGCTCGAGCGCGCCGACGACGTCGGCGGCACCTGGCGCGACAACACCTACCCCGGCGTCGCGTGCGACGTGCCCGCGCACCTCTACAGCCTCGCCGCGCACCCGAACCCGCACTGGTCGCGGACGTTCGCCCCGGGCGGTGAGATCCAGACGTACCTGCGCGACGTCGCGGCGCGCGAGCGACTCGGCGACCGTCTGCGTGTGCGCACGCCGATGCTCGGAGCGGAGTGGGATGCCGCGGGCACGGTGTGGCGCATCGACACCGGCGCTGACCCGCTCGTCGCCCGCTCCCTCGTCCTCGCGTGCGGCCGCTTGACCGAGCCGCACGTCCCCGCGATCGATGGGCTCGAGTCGTTCGACGGACCCCTGTTCCACTCCGCCCGGTGGGACCATGACGTCGACCTCACCGGCAAGCGGGTCGCCGTCGTCGGCACCGGCGCCAGCGCGGTGCAGCTCGTCCCCGAACTCGCCCGCCGCGCCGCGCACGTGACGCTGTTCCAGCGCACCCCCGCGTGGATCGTCCCGCGCGGCGGCGGTGAGATCCCCCTCGCGGACCGCGAGCGTCTCGCCGAGAACCCCGGCGACCTCGCTCGCCTGCGCGCCGAGCTCTACGCCGAGGGAGAAGAACGCTTCGCGTCGCGCTCGGGCGACGCCGCGGCATCCGCCGCCGCTCGCGAGATGGCGCTCTCCCACCTGCACGCCCAGGTGTCCGACCCCGCCCTGCGCGCGGCGCTGACACCGGACTACGCCTTCGGTTGCAAGCGCGTGCTCCTGTCCGACGCGTTCTACCCGGCCGTGGCGTCGGATGCCGTGACCCTCGAGCCCACCGCCCTGACCGCGGTCGACGGTTCCGCCCTCACCGCTGCGAGCGGTGAGCGGTACGAGGCCGACATCCTCGTCCTGGCGACCGGCTTCGCCTCGACCCGGCAGCCCTACGCCGACCTCGTGCGGGCGGGCGGCGCCACCCTCGCCGAGCACTGGTCCGAGGGCATGACCTCGTTCGGGTCGACCGTGGTCGCGGGCTTCCCGAATCTCTTCGTGCTGAACGGTCCCAACGCGAGCCTCGGCCACAACTCCGCGGTCCTCATGGCCGAAGAGCAGGCGTCCTACGTCGTACGTGCGCTTGCCGAACGCGACCGCCGCCCCGACCGGACCCTGCGCGTCCGCCCCGAGGCCGAAGCGGCGTACACGGACGAGATCGCCGCGGCCGCGGCATCCACCCCCTGGCTGACCGGCGGATGCCGCAACTGGTACGTGGATCACCGGTCCGGGCGGTTGACCCTGCTGTGGCCCGGAACGGTGCAGGCTTTCCACGAACGTCTCGTCGGCACCGACGGGTCGGAGTTCCTCCCGTCCGTCCACGCCCCGTCAGCCGAGCCCGCCGAAGCGACCCCCACCCATCCACGCCCCTAGGAGAGTTCATGAGCGTTCCCCTGCGATTCGGATACAAGGCCTCGAGCGAACAATTCGGGCCCAACGAGCTCCTCGACTTCGGCGTGCTCGCCGAAGAGATGGGCTTCGACTCCGTCTTCCTCTCCGACCACCTGCAGCCGTGGATGCACGACGGCGGCCACGCCCCCAACGCCCTCCCGTGGTTGGGCGCACTCGGAGCGCGCACCGAGCGCGTGATCATCGGCACGAGCGTGCTGACGCCCACGTTCCGCTACCACCCGGGCGTCATCGCCCAGGTCTTCGCGACCCTGGGCGTGATGTACCCCGGCCGCGTCGTGCTCGGCGTGGGCACGGGCGAAGCGCTCAACGAGGTGACGCTCGGGCTCGAGTGGCCCGAGGCGCCCGAGCGCTTCCAGCGCTTGAAGGAAGCCATCACGATCATCAACGAGCTGTGGGCCGGCGAGCGGGTCACCTACGAGGGCACCTACTACTCGGTGAAGGATGCCACGATCTACGACCGCCCCGAGCAGAAGGTGCCGATCTACATCGGCGCCTCGGGGCCGGCGGCCACGCGGCTGGCCGGACGCATCGCCGAGGGCTACATCACCACGAGCGGCAAAGACCCCGAGCTGTACACCGAGAAGCTCCTGCCCGCGCTCGACGACGGTCTCGCCAAGGCCGGCCGCACCCGCGACGACGTCGACACCCTCATGGAGGTGAAGGTGTCGTACCACCCCGACCACGACACCGCGCTCGAGAAGACGCGTTTCTGGGCCCCGCTCGCCCTCACCGCCGAAGAGAAGATGAGCGTCCACGACCCCATCGAGATGCAGCGTCTCGCGAACGAGCTGCCGATCGAGCGGGCGGCATCCCGGTTCATCGTCTCGACCGACCCCGACGAGCACGTCGAGCGCATCGCGCGGTACGTCGACCTCGGCTTCCGCCACCTCGTGTTCCACGACCCGGGCCACGACCAGGAAGAGTTCCTGCGCACGTACGGCGAGGAGATCCTGCCGCGCCTGCGCAAGCGTTTCGGCTGAGGCGGGTCGCGCGCACCGGAATCGGAGCGTTGCGCAGGAATCGGACCGACGAGATCCCGGCATCCGATTCCGGTACGTCGCTCCGATTCCGCGCACGCTCCTCGGCCTCACCCGGGGACCGCGCGCCGACGCCGAGGCGAAGATTCGGGTGGCTGCCCGCGCAAGGCGGGAATCGCAGCACGAATCACCGGCGCACCGCTACCCCCGTCCGCGGATGTCCGACCTTCGGCACACAATGGATCCGATGAGCACTCCTGAGATCCACGACGGCTGGACCGTCGTCGTGCCGGTCAAGCCCGCCGCCCTGGGCAAGACGCGGCTGACCGCCGTGACGGCGGACCGCGAGGCCCTGGCTCGCGCGATCGCGCTCGACACGATCGCCGCGGTCGCGGCCACGGCCCGCGTCCGGCGCGTGCTCGTGGTGACCGACGACGCCGAGGTGCGTACGCAGGTCGCGCAGTGGCCCGCGGTCGACGTCCTGGCCGAGGGCGAGGTCCGCGGACTCGACGCGGCGATCGCCACCGGCGCCGACGCCGCGGGGGTGAACGCTCCGCGCGCGGCCCTCCTGGGCGACCTGCCGGCGCTCACGTCGCGCGATCTCGATGCCGCGCTGATGCTCGCGGGCGAGGTCGAACGGGGACTGGTCCCGGATGCCGAGGGCACCGGCTCCACCCTCGTCACCGCCCGTCCCGGTGCGGTGTGGGTCTCCGCCTTCGGCGCCGATTCCGCGGCACGCCACCGGCTTCTGGGCTGCACCGACCTCACGGTCCCGCGGGAGTCGACTCTCCGCCGCGACGTCGACACCGCAGCGCAGCTGGCGCAGGCGGTCGCCCTCGGGGTCGGCCCGCGCACCGCGGCCGTCCTGGCGTCCGCCGCGGCCTGACGCGCGGCATCGCCCTCCGCCGGACGCGGCCCGGGCACGCGAGACCCGCTCGCCCTGCCGCAGATTCGGAGATGCGCAACGGATCCGGATGAGATCGCTCTTGGCATCCGGATCCGCGGCTCATCTCCGATTCTGCGCGCGCAGCCGAGGCATCCGATTCGGCCGCGTTCGTCCGATTCCGGTGAGCCCTCGACCCGCGTCGCGCCGATCGGATCTCGGCGAACCGAGAACTGATTCCGCGAATCGGACAATACCCAGTGTGAGCACACACGACGGCGACATCATCGTTCGGTCCCTGACACACGGGGCCGCCTTCGCCGACCTCTACGACCGGCACCAGCGCGTCGTTCACAGGTACGTCGGTCGGCGCCTCGGGGCCGCCGTCGCCGAAGACATCACCTCCGAGACGTTCCTCGTCGCCTTCGACCGCCGCGCCTCCTTCACCGGCGGTCTCGACGCCCGCCCGTGGCTGCTCGGCATCGCAACCGTGCTCATGCAGAAGCACGCCCGGCTCGAGGCCCGCGCCTGGCGGGGGATGCACGCTGCCGATATCGCCCGCGTCCATGTCGACGACATCGAGACAGCCGACGAGCGGATGGATGCCGACAGCCTCGCGCCGCACCTCGGCTCCGCGCTCGCCGACCTCTCACGCGGCGACCGCGACGTGCTGCTCCTGCACACCTTCGGCGACCTCGACTACGCCGGCATCGCCGAGGCCCTCGGCATCCCTCTCGGAACCGTCCGCTCGCGCCTCAGTCGGGCGCGACGGAAGGTCCGCGCCGCCATCGCCCCGCACGTCACCCCGGCACCGCGCCGAGAAAGAGAGAACCACCGTGGATGAGATCTCGCTGTTGAACCGCGTCCGGGCCGACGTGCCCGAACGCACCCCGGACGACGTGATCCGCGGCCGCGCGGCGCTGCTGCGCGCGATCGAGGCACCCGCCACGGCGCCGGCCCGACGTCCGCGCCGCCCGTGGATCTGGGTCGGCTCCGCGGTCGCTGCGACCTGTGCCCTCACCGGGGTGTTCGTCTTCGGCGGAGCCCTGGGCGCTCCGGGCGGCGCCGATCCGGCCGCCGCCGCCGTCCTCGGCGCAGCAGCTACGGCCGCGCGCGACGTCGTCGACCCGGTCGTCGGTCCGGGGCAGTATCTCGAGGTGCGGACGGATGCCATCTACGCGGCGTCGGGAACGACGGAGGCGGACACAGAGGAGGCGCGCGAACGCGACACCACCACCGAGGCGAGCGACGTCACGTCGTTCCTCGAGCGAGACCTGCGGGCACTGTGGGTACCGGCTGACCGATCCGCCGATTGGATCGAGGTGCGGTGCGCGCGCGTTCCCGTCCAAACATTCGGACCCCGCTCCGAGACGTTCGCCGCCGAGTCGGGCGGTGTGGAAGACAACGCGCGGCAGGTGTTCCCGGGGGGAAAGACCGAATACGGCGCCCCCATCACGATGCTCGATGCCGACTCGGCCGCCGACCTTCCGCGCGACCCTCACCAGTTGCTGGAAAGGATCTACCAGGAGAACGGCAACGCCGGTCCCTCGCGCGACGGCGAGGCACTCGTGTGGCTCGCCGACCGGCTGCGTTCGGGCACCGTGCCGGCGGAGTTGCGCTCGGTGTTCTACGACACCGCCGCGCTCATCCCCGGCGTCACGATCACCGAGGAGCAGGCGACCCTGAACGGCCGGACCGGCACGGCGATCGGCCGCGACGAGGGCGAGAACGGCTTCCGTCAGGACATCATCATCGACCCCGCGACGGGGGAGTTCATCGGCGAACGGCAGGTACTCCTGCGCCCCGGCGCCGACATGCCCGCGGGCACGGCCACCGGCTCCACGTCGGTGACCACCACGGTGGTCGACGCGGTGCCCGAGGGGACGAGCCTGTGCGAGGGATGACCGGCATCGGCCCCGCCGACCTCCTGCTGCCGCCGACGCACGTGGTGATCCTGACGGGGGAACCGGATGCCGTCGCCCTCGCGTTCCCGGAACGCCGGTCCCGCTAGCCCTGCACGCAGATTCGGAGATGCGCTACAGATTCGGATGAGATCGCTCTTGGCATCCGGATCCGGTGCGCATCTCCGATTCTGCGCGCGATCGAGGCCGGAAGCGCGCCCCGGACTCAGGCCCGGAGCGCCGCCTCCGCGATCGTCGCGGACGTTTCCTCGTCGCGCATCCACAGGGGTGCCACGACCGCACGGATCCCGGCGGCCTCGACCTCGGGCGCCGCGGCGGCGTCTTCCTCGGCCAGCAGCCACGCGTCCAGTACTCCGCCCGCCGACCGGGCGCCGTAGTGCCGAGCGACCGCGGCCGCAGACGTCTCGACGCCGATCGCCGTGAGGCACACGTCGGCCATCCCGCGCACCACCCGCCCGCTGATGATCGGAGAGACCCCGACAACGCGCGCCGACGTCGCGCGAAGAGCGTCCCGGATGCCGGGAACGGCGAGGATCGGCCCGATCGACACGACGGGGTTCGACGGCGCAAGGAGCACCGCATCGGCCTGCGCGATCGCCTCCGCGACACCCGGGGCGGGCGTGGCATCAGGGATCCCGGGGTTCTCGAACGCGCGCGGAGGCAGTTGCGCGCGGTGCCGCGTCCACCACTCCTGGAAGTGCAGACGCCGCCCGTCCTCGAGCAGAACGTGCGTGTCGACCTCGCTGTCGGTCATGGGCAGGAGCCGGATGCCGAGCGGCCAGCGCTCCGCCATGCGCGCGAGCACCTGGGTCGGGGTGAGCCCCTCGCGCAGCCACCCGGTGCGCGCGAGGTGGGTACCGAGGTCGAGGTCGCCGAGCGTGAACCACGGCCACCCCGCGCCCCACGCCTGCAGTTCCTCGTTGACCCGC
This sequence comes from Microbacterium testaceum, assembly GCF_001476285.1. GTDB lineage: Bacteria > Actinomycetota > Actinomycetes > Actinomycetales > Microbacteriaceae > Microbacterium > Microbacterium testaceum_B. The sequence continues at coordinate 12,441 of NZ_LDRU01000044.1, forward strand.
TCGGTGTCGCCCGCGCGGCCCCACCCGCGCTGGGTGTCGTTGACGCCGGCGAGGGCGTAGGTGATCGAGTCGACATCGGGCTGCAGGCGGACGCCCGAGAGCCACAGGTCGTCACCCGTGTTGACGACGACCGTGGCTTCGGGCGCTCCGAGCCGACGAAGGGCGGCGCGGACGCCGAGGGTGAACTTCGACCCTCCGACTCCACCGGCGAGGACGACGACGCGAGGTACGGAAGACTCCATCAGGACAGTCTTCCACCGCTGCGGTGGGTGCGAGCGTCAGGGCGACACGGCCGCGACCGGCCGCCACGTCGCACGCCGACGGCGCGGTCGGCGAGCGTCGGCCGGACGCGGAACCACGAGCGCCGGGCGGCGCCACAGCACGAGGGCGGCCACGGCCACAACCGCGAGCGCGAGCGACAGGACGACAAGGGCTGTGGCGAGAAGCATGCCTCCAGCCTCGCGAGATCGCGGCCCCGGCACATCGGCACAAAGGACGACGTTCCTCCCCCGCGAGGATGAGATCGCCGCTATTGCGCCAGCAGCGTCGGATCCAGCGCCTCCGCGGCTGCCTTCGCCGCACCCGGCAGCGCGTCGAGCACCTGCTCGAGCGCCGCGTCGTCGTGCGCGGCCGTGAGGAACCACGCCTCGAAGACGCTCGGGGGCAGCGAGACGCCGGCATCCAGCATCGCGTGGAAGAACGGCGCGTACCGGTACGACTGCTGCGTGAGGGCCGTGGCGTAGTCGCGCGGCACCTCGGGCAGGAACGCGACGCCGAACAGCGAACCGGCGCGCGGTACGGCGTGCACGACGCCCTCGGCCGTCAACGCGGCGTCCAGGGCATCGGCGATGCGGGATGCCGACGCGTCGACCGCCGCATACACCTCGGGCGTCGCGAGCCGCAGCGTCGCGAGGCCCGCGGCCACCGACAGCGGATTGCCCGACAGCGTCCCGGCCTGGTACACCGGCCCGAGCGGCGCGAGGTGGTCCATGACCTCGGCGCGACCGCCCAGGGCGGCCAGCGGCATCCCTCCCCCGACGACCTTGCCGAACGTGAGGATGTCGGGCAGGTAGGTCTCTCCCTGCGACGCCTGCAGGCCCCAGAAGCCCGCGGGGTGCACGCGGAAGCCGGTGAGCACCTCGTCCATGATGAGCATCGCGCCGTGGCTGTGCGCGATGTCGGCGATCGCGGCGTTGAAGCCCGGGAGCGGCGGGACGACACCCATGTTCGCGGATGCCGCCTCGACGATGATCGCGGCGATGTTCTCGCCGTGCACCGCGAACGCCTCGCGCACCGCGTCGAGGTCGTTGTAGGGCAGCACGAGCGTCTGCGCCGCGATCGGCGCGGGAACCCCGGCCGAACCGGGCAGCGCGAGCGTGGCGACACCGGATCCGGCTGCGGCCAGGAGCCCGTCGGAGTGCCCGTGGTAGTGCCCGGCGAACTTGATGAGCAGGTCGCGCCCGGTGACGCCGCGCGCGAGGCGGATCGCCGTCATCGTCGCCTCGGTACCCGTCGAGACCAGGCGAACCTTCTCGACGGGCTTCAGGTCGCCGACCTGCACGCGGTGCGCGATCAGGTCGGCGAGCTCGACCTCGGCTCCGGTCGGCGCGCCGAAGGACAGACCCCGGGATGCCGCCTCCCGCACCGCATCGACGACCTCGGGGCGCGCGTGACCCAACAGCGCCGGGCCCCACGAGGCGACCAGGTCGACGTACTCGCGACCCGCGGCATCCGTGATCCGGGGCCCGGACGCCGATTGCACGAACCGCGGCGTCCCCCCGACGGAGCCGTACGCCCGCACGGGCGAGTTCACCCCGCCCGGGATGACGTCCTTGGCGCGCGCGAACCACTGGTCGTTGAGGTCAGTCATGTCTTCCATTCTTCCGGGCGGGCGCGCGTGAGGGGTCGACAACTGTCGCTTCACCGCCGCGCAGGCGACAGAAATCGACCCCTCACGGGCCCGGAGCGCCGGCCTAGAGCTCGGCGCGGAGCCAGCGGGCGGCCTCGAGCGCCCAGTACGTCAGGATCGCGTCGGCGCCGGCACGACGGATGCCGAGCAGGCTCTCCATGATCGCGCCGCGGCGGTCGATCCAGCCGTGAGCCGCGGCAGCCTCGACCATCGCGTACTCGCCCGAGACCTGGTACGCCCAGACGGGCACGTCGACCGAGGCCTTCACGTCGGCGAGCACGTCGAGGTACGGCAGAGCCGGCTTGACCATGACGACGTCGGCGCCCTCTTCGACGTCGAGCAGCGCTTCGCGCACGCCCTCGCGGCCATTGCCGGGATCGAGCTGGTACGAACGCCGATCGCCCTTCAGCTGCGAGTCGACCGCCTCACGGAACGGACCGTAGAAGGCCCCCGCGTACTTGGCCGAATAGGCGAGGATCAGCGTGTCGGTGAAGCCCTCGGCATCCAGGGCTTCGCGCACCGCGCCGACCTGGCCGTCCATCATCCCCGACAGCCCGAGCATCGCCGACCCCGCGCGCGCCTGCGCCAGCCCCATCGCGGTGTAGCGCTCGAGGGTCGCGTCGTTGTCGACCGACCCGTCGGCCTGCAGGACGCCGCAGTGTCCGTGGTCGGTGAACTCGTCGAGGCAAAGGTCGGTCTGCACGACGAGCGCATCGCCCACCTCGGCCACGACCGCCTCGGTCGCGAGATTCAGGATGCCGTTGGGGTCGTCGGCCCCGGAACCCACCGCGTCGCGCGTCTCGGGAACGCCGAACAGCATCACGCCGCCGATGCGCTCTTCCGCGGCCTCGGCGACGGCACGGCGCAGCGAGTCGAGCGAGTGCTGCACGATCCCCGGCATCGAGCCGATCGGGCTCGGCTGGGTAATGCCCTCGCGCACGAACATCGGCAGCACGAGCTGCGAGGGGACGAGGTGCGTCTCGCGGGCGAGACGACGGACGGCGGGAGTGCGCCGGAGGCGACGCGGGCGGTGCTCGGGAAAGCTCATGAGGTCGATTCGTCGGGGGCCAGGGGGAAGCGGGCCACGGCCTCGATGAGCGACTCGACGGTCTGCTTCTCGGCGACCACGTCGACGCTGAGCCCGGCGCGCTTGGCATCCTTCGCCGTGCGCGGACCGATCGCCGCGATGACGGTGGATGCCGGGATCTCGGGGAACTGCGCGACCACCTGTTCGGCGACGGAGCCGCTGGTCACGAGGATCGCGTTGATGCGCCCCGAGTGGACGTCGCCGGCGATCTTCTCGGTCACCGGCACGCCGACCGTGCGGTACGCCACGACGCTGCGGACATCGTGGCCCGCCTCGATCAGCAGGCGCGTGAGCACCGGCTTGGCGATCTCGCTGCGCAGGGTCAGCACCTTGCGCGGCTCGGACTCGAGGTCGATCATCTGCTCGGCCATGCCCTGGGCGGAGTTGTCCCGCTCGGGGACGAGGTCGACGCGATAGCCGACCGCCTGCATCGCCGCAGCAGTGGTCTCGCCGACGACGGCGACCTTCGTCTCGGCGGGGATGACGGCCCGATAGGCGTAGAGCACGTCGACGGTGGTGGCGCTCGTCAGCGTCAGCCAGTCGAACGCACCCGCGGCCAGGTCGGCGAGCGCCTGCTCGAGCGTGGCCTGGTCGTTCGTGGGCGCGAAGTTGATGAGCGGCGCAATGACCGGGACCGCTCCGCGCTGGCGAAGGCTCGCCGCGACACCGTCACCCCAGGGCCCGCCGCGCGGCACGAGCACGCGGCGGCCGGCGAGCGGTTTGGGCACGCTGCCTGTCGAGGTGGTCGGCGTGTGCCGGTGGCCTTCATTCATGTGGTCGACTCTCGTGGTACCAGGTCGGCCGCCCCACGTTCGAGCAACCGACGCGCGGCTTCTCGGCCTATCCGCGCTGCCCGCGCGATGAGACCCCCGTCGTCGGCAGCATCCGCTCCATTGCCACTGCCCGTTTCCCGAGCATACCCCGGGTCGGCGCGCACGGGCTCGGCGCGCACGGGCTCGGCGCGCACGGGCTCGACGCGCACGGTCCGGTCGATGCCGATGCGATGCGCCCCGTCCAGCGCATACACGACGGCACGCAGCCGCAGATCGCCGTCCGCGATCGACGCGTGCGTTCCGACGGGCGCGTGGCATCCGGCATCCAGGACCGACAGCACCGTCCGCTCCGCGGTGATCGCGGCGCGCGTGGCCTCGTCGTCGAGCGTTGCCAGCGCCGCGAGGGTGTCGGCGCCGATGTCGGCGCGCGTCTCGACGGCGAGCGAGCCCTGCCCCGGGGCCGTCGGCCACTCCGCGAGGCCGAGCGCTTCGGCGCGCAGCCCACCCAGCTCTCCGCCCAGGCGCGAGATCCCCGCGGCGGCGAGGATGACGGCATCCAACTCCCCGTCGCGCACGCGCGCGAGACGCGAGTCGACGTTGCCGCGGATGTCGTGGATGTCGAGGCGCGGGTTGTGACGGAGCGCCTGCGCGATCCGGCGCGGCGAGCCCGTCCCCACGCGCGCACCCGCCTCGAGGGCGTGCAGGGGGGTGCCGTCGCGAGTGACCACGACGTCGCGGGCGTCCTCGCGCGGCGGCGTCGCGGCGATCACCAGCCCCTCGGGCTGCGCGGTGGGCAGGTCTTTGAGCGAATGCACGAGGAAGTCGCAGCGGCCGGCGGCGAGCGCCTCGCGCAGGCCGTTCGCGAACACGCCGCGGCCGCCGAGCTGCGAGAGAGAGGCCCGGTTGACGTCGCCCTCCGAGACGATCGGCACGAGCTCGACCTCGCGGCCCGACGCCGCCGCGACGGCGTCGGCCACCATCTGGGACTGCGCCAGGGCCAGCGCGCTGCGCCGGGTGCCGAGGCGCAGGGGGGCGGTCACTGGAGGATCTCGGGGATCTCGTCCAGCGTGACCAGGCGACCGGTGTAGAACGGCACCTCCTCGCGGACGTGGCGGCGAGCCTCGGTGTAGCGGAGATCGCGCATCATGTCGACGAGGTCGGTGAGCACGTCGGCCTCCATCGGCAGGAGCCACTCGTAATCGCCGAGGGCGAAGGATGCCACGGTGTTGGCGATGACGCCCTTGTAGGCGGAGCCCTTCTTGCCGTGCTCGATGAGCATCTCGCGGCGCTCGGCCTCGGGCAGGAGGTACCACTCGTAGCTGCGCACGAAGGGGTAGAGGCACAGCCACTGCTGCGCCGGGATGCCGCGGAGGAAGCCGGGCACGTGCGAGCGGTTGAACTCCGCGTCGCGGTGAACGCCCATCGCGTTCCACGTCGGGAGGAGGTTCTTCAGCAGCTCGGTGCGGCGGAGGCGCCGCAGGTCGCGCTGGAGGGCCTGCGGGTCCGGGCCGTGGAGCCAGATCATGAGGTCGGCGTCGGCGCGGAGCCCGCTGACGTCGTAGAAGCCGCGGACGGTGACACCGTCGGCCTCGATGAGGGCGGTGAGATCCGCGAGCTCGGTGGCATCCGAAGCGGTCACCGGGTTCTCGGGGTCGCGGCGGAGGATGGCCCAGAGCGTGTAGATGGAGGAGCTGTCGTCGGACATGCCTCTCAGTCTCGTCCGGTGCACGCGGTCGATCAAACCGATTGGCTCACTCCCGAGCCTTTTCGCGCAGCGGGATGCGCCGGTGGGCCGACGGTTGGTACTGTGCCCCGACGGCGTCGGGGGACGCCCGCCGAAAGGGTGCCCCATGTGGCTCTACGACTTCCCCATGGCTGTGGGGCTGCCGCTGTTCATCATCTTCGTCGTCGGGATCTCGTGCGGCATCCTGCTCGTTCTGCGCAAGTGGGTCTTCCGGGTCGCGCCGCAGGGTGAGGAGTGGGACCGCGTCCTCAGCTACGCGGTCGGCGCGTACGGCGTGTTCTACGGCGTCACCCTCGCCCTCATCGCCGCGGCCGCGTACGGCAACTTCACCGAGGTCGACGGCATCGTGCTCGAGGAATCGTCGTCGCTCGCATCGCTCTACCGCACGGCGACGCTGCTCCCCGAGCCGCAGCAGGACGAACTGCAGAACCAGATCGTGCAGTACACGCGCGCCGTCATCGACGACGATTGGCCGGAGCAGCGGCAGCTGCGTCTCCCATCGGAATCGGATGCCAACATCACCGGCATGCAGAAGGCCATCGACGCCGTGCAGCCGACGTCGGCGGTCGAGGTCGTGTACGTGCAGGAGGCGCTCGAGCAGTTCCGGCAGCTCGTGCACGACCGCCGCGACCGCATCGCGCTGACGCACCTCGCCCTCCCGGGTGTGCTGTGGATCGTGCTGGCGGTCGGCGCGCTGCTGAACGCGGTGCTGCTCGGACTCATCGAGGTGCGGAACCTGCGGATCCACCTCCTGATGTCGGGGATGCTGGCCCTGTTCGTCGCGCTCCTGCTCTACGCGATAGCCGGCTTCGACCACGCGTACGCCGGCCCGATCGCGGTGTCGCCGGAGTACTTCCAGGACCTGCTCGACGGGTTGTTCGTCAACGAGCCGTAGGCGGGCGGCTCCCCTGCGGTCGGTGGCGCGGACCGTCAGGCGGAGATCGTGCACGACACGCCGGTAGCCGGAGGCCGTCAGCGGCGCGTCGGCGCCGGACTCCGCACGACGGCACGCCCGCGGCATCCGGAATATCCACCGGATTCCGCAGGACGGCACGCCCGCGCCATCCGGAACACCATCCGAAACCGCACGACGAAGCGGCCCGCCCCCGGCGGGGGAACGGGCCGCTTCGGGAAGCCTCAGCGCGTGTACGCGCGGACGATGCCCCAGACCGCGAAACCGACGAGGCTCGCGACACCGGCGACGACCGCCGCGGCCGCGCCCGGGTTACGCTGCGCGGTCTCGCGCACGTCGCGGATCTTCTGATCGACCGCCTCGCTCGCGCGGCGCGGGATGTTCGCCTTCTCCTCGAGGGCGGCGAGCGCCGCCTTCAGCTCCGCGCGCGCGGACTGCACCGGGTCGGTGATGCCGAGCGGCACCGCGGTGCGGGGTACGGGGACGGGACGCTCAATACTCACTGCCGGCCTCCTTCACGATGCGGACGTCTTCGGCGATCGCCTCGCCCGGGTTCTCGCGGTTCGACAGCTTCTTGAACCGCAGCCATCCGAGCAGGGCGAGCACCGCGGTGATGACGATCATCACGCCGAACACGATGAGCGCCGCGGCCCACACCTGCAGCCAGAGCGACAGCAGGGCGATCACGAACGCGAAGAACACGGGGACGGCCCAGAACACCACGATCAGCGCCCCGACGAACCAGCCGGCACCGATCCCGGCGTCTTTCGCCGTGCGCTGCGCCCAGGCCTTCGCCCCGTTGATCTCGGCGATGACGAGGTTGCGGACGAGCTCGGGGATGTCGCCGATCAGCGTGAACAGGCTGTCGTCGGAGCGATCGCGGAACCCGCGAGGAGTGGTCATGCCTCAGCTCCCGGACGAGGTGGAGCCGCTCTTGGCCGCGCGAGCGCGCGTGGTCGCGGTCTTCTCGGCCTGCTTCGCGTCGTCGACCGAGTCCTCGACCACGTCGGCCACCTCGGATGCCGACTGCTTGGCCGCCTTCGCTGCCCGCTCCGCACGCTCTTGGGCCGTGCCGGACTGGGCGGCGGCGCCGGTGACCGACTTCGCGCCCTTCCAGACCACGCCGGGGACGGACTTCAGAGCCGACACGCCGAAGGCCTTGACCTTCTCGACCTGTCCCTGGACGACGGGCTGTTCCCAGACCTTCTCGGCCTGCGCCTTGATCTGCTCGTACCGTTCGCGTCCCGCGCGTGCACCGAGCACGTAGCCCGCCACGAGTCCGACGACGAGTGCTGCTTTGCCCCTCATGGGGTCTCCTCACGCTCGATCGAGTGCTGGTCGACTCTCACGATAGTCACGTATTCCGATTCCGGCATCCGCCCTTGACAGACCGCGACATCTCCGCGAGGAGAGTGCCGGTCAGTGATGCCACAGGGCGGCGCTGCGGACCCGGTCCGCCTCGGCCCGCGCGTCGGGGATGACCTGGGCGAGCCCCGTCCCCGCGACCCAGGCTCCGGTCACCCCGAGGCCCGCCACCGCGTGCACTGCGCCGCGGGCCGCGGCGGTCTCGGCCGCGCGACCGATCGTGGCCGCGGGTTGCGACTGCACGTAGCGCACGCGCCGCGCGGCGCGGAGAGTGGATGCCGGCAGCTCGACGCCGAACATCGCCGCCGCCTCCGACAGCGCGAGGTGCGCCGCGGCGTCGTCGTCGAGGTCGGCGGTCGCCGGCTCTTCGCCCTGGGCTCCGAACGACACCCGGACGACGTGGACGCCGGGGCCGGTGGCATCCCGAACCCAGTCCCACTTCGCCGTCGAGTGCGTGAGAGCTTTCGCCACGTGGCTCCCGGGCACGGTGAGCACACCGGTGCCGCGGGGGGCGGCGTCGAGCACGGGCGCGTCGAGCACGAGGGTGACGACCTCGACCACGGGTGCCACGGGGTCGCCCACCTCGAGCGCGGGCACGACGGGCGCGAGGAGAGCTCGCGCGGGCCCCTCGGGGAGCGCCACGATGACGGCTTCGGCGTCGAGGGGTTCCGCGTCACCGGAGATCACGACGCGCCACCCGGTGCCGTTCGGCTCGAGGGCATCGACCGACGCCTCCGTGTGCAGCTCGACCCCGAGCTCGAGCAGCTGAGCGACGAGGGCGTCGACGAGGCGCGACATCCCCCCGGCGATGCCCTGCACGGCCCCACCGGGAGCGGGCGCTTTGCGGCCGTCCGCGACGGGAACGTCGGAGGCCGGGGCATCGGCGGGCTTGGCGTCGGCACGGCTGAGACGCATCTCTGCGACGGCGCCCGACAGCGAGCCCGTGCGGGTGAGGGCGGCGTTCAGTCCGGGCGCGGCGAGATCGACGTCGATGTCGTCGGGCCGCGCGGAGTACACCCCGCTCGTGACCGGCGCGACGAGGCGGTCGAGCACACGCGCGCCCATCCGGGTGCGGACGAGCGTGCCGAGGCTGCGCTGATGCCCGATCGTCAGCGGCGGCCGCAGGCGATCGAGGTAGGCGCGCCAGGTTCCGCTCCACCCGATGATGCGGCGGACGTCGGGGGCGAAGGGATTGTCCGGGATGCCGAGCACCCCACCCTTCGGCAGAGGAGCCGCCCCGACCCCCGGCACTCCCGCGACCCAGGCACCGGCGGGGTTCGGGGAGACGACGGCGTCGGCGAGTCCGAGTTCGTCGAGGAGGGTGCGGACCACGCCGCCGCGCGTCGCGAAGCTCTCGGCCCCCACATCGAGGGTGAGACCGCCCACCTCCGCCGAGCGGACCACGCCGCCGAAGGCCTCGGAGGCCTCGAGGACGGTGACGCGCAGCCCGACCTTGGCGCACTCCCGGGCCGCGACGAGGCCGGCGATCCCGCCCCCGGCCACGACGACGTGCGTTTCGGACGCCTGCCGCGCGAGGCGCGCGAGCGGGTCGCTCACGCGTTCGCCCCGAGCTCGGTCTCGCCGTGCGCGAGCTCGCCATGCGCGTGCGCGACGATCCGCGTCAGCACGGCGGGGTCGGTGTCGGGCGGAACGCCGTGTCCCAGGTTGAGGATGTGCGCGCGCGCCGCGCGTCCGCGCGCGAGCACGTCGTCGACGTGGGCTTCGAGGACGGGCCACGGGGCTCCGAGCAGCGCCGGGTCAAGGTTGCCCTGGAGCGTCACGTCGGGGCCGACGAGGGCCGCGGCTTCGTCGAGTGGCATCCGCCAGTCCACACCGACCGCGTCGGCGAGCCCGCCCAGGCGCATGTCGTCGAGGAAGGCCCCGGTGCCGACGCCGAAGTGGATGCGCGGCACCTCGATGCCCTCGAGCGCCCCGTGCGAGTGCGGAGCGATGAACTCGCGGAAGGTCGCGGGAGACAGCGACCCGGCCCACGAGTCGAACAGCTGCACGGCCTGCGCACCGCCGTCGATCTGCGCGTCGAGGAACGCGCGCGAAACGCGCGCGAGCCAGCCCGCCAGGCGGTGCCACGACGCGGGGTCGGCGTACATCATGCCGCGCGCCCGCAGGTGCTCCTTCGAGGGGCCGCCCTCGACGAGGTAGGCCGCGAGGGTGAACGGCGCCCCGGCGAAGCCGATCAGGGGCACGGCGTCGTCGAGCTCTGCCGTCACGAGGCGGGCTGCCTCGCGCACCGGCTCCGCAGCCGCTGCCACGTCGTCCGGGTCGATCGCCGTGATGCGCGCGACGTCGTCGGCCGTGCGCACCGGTTCGGCGAACACCGGGCCGCGCCCGGGCTCGATCACGACGTCGACACCGGCCAGGCGCAACGGCACGACGATGTCGCTGAAGAAGATGGCGGCGTCCACGTCGTGGCGGCGGATCGGCTGCAGCGTGATCTCGGCCGCGAGGTGCGGCGTGAGGCACGCGTCGAGCATGCGGGTCCCGACGCGCAGCTCGCGGTACTCGGGGAGCGATCGCCCCGCCTGCCGCATGAACCAGACGGGCTGCCGTTCGGGACGGTCGCCGCGAAGGGCGCGCAGAAGAGGGGCATCGGGGGTGGCCATGGCATCCATTCTCCCATCGGGCGTACGCGCGAAGAGGGGATGCCTCGACGTCGAGCGGCCGTCCGGAACACCCCTCGCACCCCGGGCGTAGAATGATCGGGTGCTGCTGTGCGTCAGCGCGAGTCACAAGACCGCGTCCTTCGAGCTCCTCGAGCGACTCAGCGTACCCAGCAGCCCCGTCGCACCCCTGATCACCGAGCACGGCGGCGAGTGCGTGCAGGGAGCGGTCGTCGTCGCCACCTGCAATCGCTTCGAGGCGTACGTCGACATGGACGAGCCGGTCACCGCGGGTGTCGCCCTCGGCGTCGAAGCCACCCTCGCGGCGATCGAGAGCGCCACGGGCGTCCCCGCACGCGAGCTCGAGGGCTCATACACCGTTCTCGGCGGCAGCGAGGTCGCGGAGCACCTGTTCGCCGTGGCATCCGGACTCGAATCCGTCGTCGTCGGCGAGGGCGAGATCGCCGGCCAGGTGCGCCGCGCACTCACCGAGTCGCGCGAGCAGGGAACGACCTCGGCCGAACTCGAGCGACTCTTCCAGCGGGCGTCCGAGGCTCAACGCGGTGTGAAGAACTCCACCGCGATCGGCCGCGCCGGGCGATCGCTCGTGCGCCTCGGCCTCGAGCTCGCGAGCAGCCGCATCGCCGACTGGTCGACCCAGCGCGTGCTGCTGGTCGGAACCGGCGCCTACGCCGCAGCGACCGTCGCCGCCCTCCGCGACCAGGGCGCCGAGAACATCTCGGTGCACTCGCCCTCGGGCCGCGCCGCGAAGTTCGCCGCGAAGCACGGCCTGCACGCCGTGTCGGCCGAGACGTTCCCCATGGCCGTCGCGCACGCCGACCTCGTGATCACGTGCACGACGAGCGAGCACCACGTCGTCAGCGCCGCGACCTTCGCCGCGGGCCGCACCGCGGTCGAAGCGGCCGCTCCCGCCGCGACCGGCTGCCCGGTCGACCACTCGGGTCGCCGTCTGGTGATCGACCTCGGCCTGCCCCGCAACGTCGACCCCGACGTCGCCACGGTGCCCGGCGTCGATCTGCTCGACCTCGAGACCATCCGCCTGCACGCCCCGCTCGAAGAGCTGCAGGCGACGGATGCCGCGCGCGACCTCGTCCGCGACGCCGCCCGCCGCTTCGTCTCGGTGGGAGAGCGCAAGAACATCACCCCCGCCGTCGTCGCCCTGCGCGCGCACGTCTTCGGGGTTCTCGACGCCGAGGTCGCGCGCGTCCGCGCCCGCGGCGACGAGGGCGGCCAGACCGAACAGGCCCTGCGCCACCTCGTCGGCGTGCTGCTGCACACCCCCACCACACGCGCGCACGAGCTCGCCGAGACCGGGCGCGCCGATGAGTACATCGACGCCCTCTCGGCCCTGTTCGGAATCGAGGTCGCCGAGTCCGCGACCTCCGCCGAGCGTCCGGTGGCCGACGCGGGCTGACGCGTTCCGCTGCGTGGCCGGGCGCGGGTGCGCTGCGCCGCGGGTGCGCTGCGGCGCGGGTGCGCCAGGCCGTGACCGGCGGAGGACCCGGGACGAGCGGAGGACCCACCCCCGGCATCCGTCCTCCCTTTGTCCCTGATCCTCCCACTGCCACCGGCACGGGGCTGCGGAGGGACTTCGGGGAGCGGGAGGCTGCGGCATCGCCTTCCCGTCGCTGAAACTCCTCCCCGCGGGGTCTGTGGGCCGAGAAACCGTGACCGGCGGAGGACCCGGGACGAACGGAGGACCCACCCCCGGCATCCCTCCTCCCTTCGTCCCTGATCCTCCCGGCGTCACGAAAGTCGGCACAGAAGCAGGCACCCCGTCGGGCAGGATGGACGCCATGAGCACTCCCGCATCCGAGGTGTACCGCGTCGCCGGGGAGAAGCGCTCCGGCAACGGCCTGCGCTGGGCGGCGACGGTGGTCATGGGGCTCTTCGACGCCGGGACCGATGCGCCGTCGGTGAGCGAGGTCGTGATCCGTCGGGCCGATGGCTCTCTCGTCAAGCGGCTCCCGCCCGGCGACGTCGAGCACTTCGAGAAGCAGCTCACCGAGGTGACGGCCGACCTCGGCACGATGGATGCCGTGCCCTTCGCGCAGAAGTGGATCGCCGAGCCCGAGTGAGCGAGGCCGGTTGAGCGAGGCGGGCCGCGCGAAGCGCGACGCGGGGCGGCGCGACGCGGGACGGATGCGGACGGCCGCGCGAGAATGGACGCATGAGCCTGCGCATCACCGACGACCCCGCCGCCGACGACCTGCTCTCGAGCAATCCCCTCGCGCTCCTCATCGGGATGCTCCTCGACCAGCAGGTCGCGATGGAGACCGCGTTCGCCGGACCGCTGAAGATCCAGGAGCGCACCGGATCGATGGATGCCGCGACCATCGCGCACGAGAACCCCGACACCTTCGCGGCTGCTTTCTCGCAGTCTCCCGCGGTGCACCGCTTCCCGGGATCGATGGCGAAGCGCGTGCAGGCGCTGTGCACCGCGATCGAGCAGGACTGGGGAGGGGATGCCGCGGCGATCTGGACGCGCGACGATCCCGACGGCGCAACGGTGTTGAAGCGCCTGAAGGCACTGCCCGGATTCGGCGAGCAGAAGGCCAAGATCTTCCTCGCGCTCCTGGGCAAACAGCGCGGCTTCACCGGCGCAGGATGGCGTGACGCCGCCGCTCCGTACGGCGAGGACGGGTCGTTCCGTTCCGTCGCCGACATCACGAGCCCCGAGTCGCTGACCAAGGTGCGCGAGTTCAAGCGCGCGGCTAAAGCAGCAGCGCGCGAGGGCGCTTCCTGACTCCTCCTCCCCAAGATGAGGGTTTGGGGAGAGTCCTCCACATCGGCTTCCTCGGCCGTGACGACCTGATTAATGTCGACTCGTTCGTCATCCCCGATTCACGACCGAAGGGTGGTCTCTCGTGAAGTTCGCAATGGGTTCCAGCACGCTGGGCGTGCTGAGCAAGGCAACATCGGGCTCGAGCGACGAGCTCTCACTGCTCGTCCGCCAGCTCTTCGAGGCCGCGGAGCCTCTCGAAGGACAGTTCCAGGGCGCCGGTCGCGCAGCCTTCGATCGCTTCAAGTCCCGCACCGACGAGATCTCGGCTGAACTCCAGCTCTCGCTCGACGGGGTACTCACCGGCATCACGGGCATGGACCGCTCGTTCCAGGAGGGCGAGGCGGCCATGGTCGACGAGACCACGAGCCTCGAGTCCGGTTCGTCGTTCGACGCCGCGCGCTTCGGCGCACGCTGAGAGAAGGAGACGCCCGCATGGTGAACCAGGCCGATCGTCGCGACTACTCGGTCGCGGCCTCGCAGAACGCTCAAGACAATTTCAACCGCATCGCGGCCCAGCTCGAGTCGCTGATCGATCAGCGCGACCGCGACGTGCAGGCCGCGATGGCGGACTACGCCGCCGACGGGGTGTCCGAGGACTACCACGGCAAGGAGGTGCGCTGGAAGAACGCCGCCGCCGAGGTACGCGGCATCATCCAGACCCTGCGCTCGTCCCTCGAGCGCAATGACGAGGCCGCACAGGCGGCGCTGGGCAAGGCTCGCGCCGCCGTCGAGTCCATCGGCTGACACGCGACACGACGGCGTCGGGCGTTCGCGTCCGGCGCCGTCGCCGTTTCGCGACGGACTTCTCCCCGCCGGTCGCACCCGCGAAAGCAGGTCCCATGTGCGGCGGGATCACGCTCGTGGGCTCGAGAAGAGGCCGGCGCCGGGGGACGTTCTCGGTGCGGTCAAGCCCGCGGGGCCAGGAGAGACGCATGAAGAAGGTATTGGTCGATGTCCAGGGAGGCGGCATGACCACGAACGAGGCGCTGCGCCTCGCCGACGTCGACCCGCTCGTGTTCACGCAGCGGGCGCACGCGGGGCAGCTGAGCGGCGCGGCGGCGCTCGACATCGTGATGCCCGTCGCCGTCCTGGCCGCGGGCATCGCCGTCGCGATCGCCGGTCTCCCCGTCGTGGGCACTGTCCTCATCGCCGTCGCGCTCGTCCTGCTCACCGCGACCGTCTGGCTGCTCGGCCGTACCGGGCGCACACTCGGAGCGGTCACCGTCGACATCCGTTTCGTCCGTCGGTCGACGGGAGCAGCGGCCGGACCCGGCGCGCTCCTCGCGCTCGTCGGCGGGGCCTTGGGAGCGTACGACCTGCGGCGCGGCCGCGACCCGTTCGCCCCCGCCATCGCCGCGTTCGCGTTCCCCGACGACGGCGGTGGGGCCTTGGCATCCGTCCGTCCGCGCCGCGGGATGGTTCCGACCCTGGCTCTCGACTCGGGCGAACGCCTCTCGCTCGATACGGCGCTCGTGCTCGGACGCGATCCGGTCGCTCCTGCCGACGCCCCCGCGCAGGTGTACCGCTGGGCCGACATGTCCCGCACGCTGTCGAAGTCGCATGTCCGCCTCGAGTGGGACGGCCGGCAGGTGTGGGTCACCGACCTCGGTTCGACCAACGGCACGCTCGTGCGCGGCGCAGGAGCATCGACGCCGCTCCTCGCGCACCAGCGCACGCCCGTGCCCGGGACCGTGACGCTGGAGATCGGCGATCGCGTGTTGACCATCCGAGAGGCAGGCCACTGATGCCCGACCAACGCGACGCGGTGCTCATCGAGCAGGCGAAG
>NZ_LDRU01000045.1 GCF_001476285.1 Microbacterium testaceum
GATGTCCTGAGACATGACACCGTTAAGCTCCCGCCGGTTACGGCGTGTCTTGGACAGTCGACGAGGGATGCGGCGTGGCCTCGACCGGGACGCACCCGAACGGGACGGATGCCGGGGGCCCGGCATCCCGAATCGTCAGGTCGCGAGCAGGCGGCGCAGGTGCGTCGCGACGGCCGCGGTCTCGATCAGGAAGCCGTCGTGGCCGAAGTCGCTCGCGAGGACCACCGCATCGTCGCCGTCGAGAGTGTTCGGGATGCCGCGGGCGATGCGGTGCTGCCCGTCGATGGGGAACAGGCGGTCGCTGTCGATGCCGAGCACGAGGGTCGTGGCGGTGACACGACGCAGGGCGTCTTCGACCCCGTCGCGGTCGCGCCCGACGTCGTGCGAGTTCATCGCCTCGACGAGGGTGAGGTAGCTGTTCGCGTCGAAACGCCTCGTGAACTTGTTGCCGTGGAAGTCGAGGTACGACTCGACCGCGAAACGGCCACCGCGCCCGAGCGGGCTCACTCCCGACTGCCACGACCGCTGGAAACGCTGGTTGAGCTCGGTGGGGCTGCGGTAGTTCAGCAGCGCCATGCGGCGGGCGAGGGCGAGTCCGCGGTGCGGGCCGTCGCCGTCGCCGGAGTCGTAGTACTCGCCGCCCGCGAAGCGCGGGTCCATCCGGATGGTGTCGAGCTGCACTGAGTTCAATGCGATCTGGTCGGCGGTGGTGATGGGCGGCGCCGACAGGATCGCGGCGCGCTCCACCCGGTCGGGCTGGCCGACCGCCCATTCGAGGGCGTGCATTCCGCCCATGGAGCCGCCGATCACCGCGGCCCAGCGGTCGATGCCGAGCGCGTCGGCCAACTGCGCCTGGGCGCGGACCTGGTCGCGGATGGTCAGGTAGGGGAAGCGCGAGGCCCACTCGTATCCGTCGGGCGCGATGCTCGCCGGTCCCGTCGAGCCCTGGCATCCGCCGAGCATGTTGGGCGCGACGACGAACCACCGATCGGTGTCGATCGCGGCTCCCGGGCCGACGAGATCACTCCACCAGCCCGCGGTCGGGTGGCCGGGGCCGGCCGCTCCGCGCACGTGGCTGTCTCCGGTCAGGGCGTGCAGCACGATCACGGCGTTGTCACGTGCGGGAGAAAGCTCACCCCACGACTCGTACGCGAGACGGAACGCCGGAAGGGACTCGCCGTTCTCGGTCGCGAACGCTCCGAAAGCGGCGAAACGGCGCTCACCCACCGGGTCGCCGTCGCGCCAGGCGCCCGTCGCGGGTGGCCGGCCGAGCAGGGAGCGGGCGTCGGCCTCCGTGATCGGTGCCGAGGGCACCGTGTCTTCGGAGATCTGCCAGTCCATGGCATCCATTCTCCCCGGTCCGGCGAGGCCGCACCCGACTGTTACGTCGACGTCGGAGTGAGGCGCGCGGGAGGGTGCCCCCGAGTGGCTCGCCGAGAACGAGAAGCTGCGCGCGGCGCTCAGCACCGACTGAGCGCCGTGTCCAGCCCCCGCCCCGCGCGAGTCGGGGTGGGGATGATCGCCGCATGGCGACCTTCCTCCTCATCGCGGCGTCGAGTGACATCGGCCGTGCGACCACGACACGACTACGCGACACGGGCCACCGCGTCCTGACCACGGCCCGGGACTCCTCGGTCATCGAGCCCGATTTCGTCCTGGATGCCACCGACTTCGACGCCGTCGACCGGGTGGTGCGCGAGGCGGGCGAGCTGGACGGCATCGCGGTGTTCGCGGGATCGATGCTGCTCAAGCCCGCGCACCTGACCTCGCGCGAACAGTACGACGGGCTGATCGCCGCGTCCCTGACGACTGCTTTCGCCGCCGTCCGAGCGGCCGGGGCCCACATGCGCGACGGCGGGGCGGTCGTGCTGGTCTCGTCGGCGGCGGCGCTCGCGGGGCTTCCGAACCACGACGGCATCGCCGCGGCGAAAGCGGGCGTCATCGGTCTGACCCTGTCGGCGGCGGCGAGTTACGCGGCGCACGGGCTGCGGGTGAACGCGGTCGCCCCCGGTCTCGTCCAGACGCGCTTGACCGAGAAGCTCACCTCGAGCGATCTGTCGCGAAAGGTGTCGGAGGCCATGCACCCCCTCGGCCGCCTCGGCGAGCCCGACGACGTCGCCCGGGCGGTGGAGTTCCTGCTGTCGCCCGAGAACGCCTGGATGACCGGCCAGGTGCTCGGCGTCGACGGGGGTCTCGGGAGCCTCCGGCCGCGGCAGAAGGTGTGACGGAGGGAGGGTCGGGGACGGAGGGAGGAGGATCTCGCGGCGCGGGTCCTCCCGGCATCCCTCGCCCTCCGCTCGTCACCGGAACGCCCCGGCACCGGCACGGGGTGGCGCACACGAGAACGCCCCGACCCGGCCGAAGCCGGATCGGGGCGTGTCTGCGCGAGGGTCAGGCGCGAGCGGCCTCCGACAGGCGGCGCGCGGCGGCGAGAGCCTGGTCGAGGTCGGCCTTGAGGTCGTCGATGTTCTCGAGACCCACCGACAGGCGCACGAGACCGGGGGTCACCCCCGCGGTCAGCTGCTGCTCGGGGGTGAGCTGCGAGTGCGTGGTCGACGCGGGGTGGATGACGAGCGAGCGCACGTCGCCGATGTTCGCGAGGTGGCTGAAGAGGTTCAGCGAGTTCACGAACTCGCGACCCGCCTCGACGCCGCCCTTGAGTTCGAACGACAGCACGGCGCCGACGCCCTTGGGGGCGTAGTTGTTCGCGGCGGCGTACCAGGGCGAGGTGGGAAGCCCCGAGTAGTTGACGCTCGCGACATCGTCGTGGCTCTCGAGCCACTCCGCGATCTCCTGCGCGTTCTGGACGTGACGCTCGATGCGCAGCGACAGGGTCTCGATGCCCTGGATGAGCTGCCACGCGCTCTGCGGCGAGATCGAGGCACCGAGGTCGCGCAGCAGCTGCACGCGCGCCTTGATGATGTAGGCCAGGCCGTCGCCGACCGCCTGCGTGTAGACCGCTCCGTGGTACGAGGGGTCGGGCGTGGTCAGGCCCGGGAAGCGCTCGGAGTGCTCCGACCACGGGAAGCGGCCGCCGTCGACGATGACGCCGCCGATCGTGGTGCCGTGTCCGCCGAGGAACTTCGTCGCCGAGTGCACGATGATGTCGGCGCCGTGCTCGAACGGACGGATGAGGTAGGGCGTGGCGATCGTGTTGTCGACGATGAGCGGAACGCCGGCCTCGTGCGCGACGTCGGCCACCGTGCGGATGTCGAGCACGTTGATCTTCGGGTTGCCGATCGTCTCGGCGAAGAACAGCTTCGTGTTCGGGCGGACCGCGGCACGCCACTCTTCGGCGTCGTCCTGGTTCTCGACGAAGGTCGTCTCGATGCCGAGCTTGGCGAGGGTGTACTTGAAGAGGTTGTACGTGCCGCCGTAGATCGAGCTCGACGACACGATGTGGTCGCCGGCCTGCGCGATGTTGAGCACGGCGAACGTCTCGGCTGCCTGGCCGCTGGCGACGAGGAGGGCGCCGGTGCCGCCCTCGAGGCCCGCGACGCGCTGCTCGACGACGTCTTGCGTGGGGTTCTGGATGCGCGTGTAGATGTTGCCGAACTCGGCCAGCGCGAACAGGTTCGCCGCGTGGTCGGCGTTGTCGAACACGTACGACGTGGTCTGGTAGATCGGGGTGGCGCGGGCCTTCGTCACCGGGTCGGGCTGGGCGCCCGTGTGGATCTGCTTGGTCTCGAAACGCCAGTTCTCGGGTGCCGACATGGCTGCTCCTCTGGTCTGGGGGCCGAGGCGGTCGCCGTGGCCTCCTGCGAGCGTACGGACCCCCTCCGACACCGACAACCGCCGGGGTCACGGGCCGTAATACCACCGTCATGCGTGGTCGCGCCCGGGACCGCTGGACGTCGGAGGGGACGAGTAGCGTGGATGCCATGACGCGACGCGCAGTGGTGACCGGGGCCAGTTCGGGTATCGGAGAGGCGACCGCACGCCTCCTGCGCGCGCGGGGGTGGGACGTCGTGGGCGTCGCCCGCCGCGCCGACCGGCTCGCGGCTCTCGAAGCGGAGACGGGGGTCGTCGCTCGCGCGGCCGACCTGACCGACGCCGACGACGTCGCGGCCTTGAGCGCCTGGCTCGACGAGACCGGCGGGGTCGACGCCCTCGTGCACGTCGCGGGCGGAGCGCGCGGCAGCGACCGGGTCGAAGACGGCGACCCGGACGACTGGCGCTGGATGTTCGAGGCCAACGTGCTCTCGTCGCAGCGGCTCGTGGCATCCCTCCTGCCGTCGCTGCGCCGAGCCGCCGACGCCGCCGGGCACGCCGACCTGCTCTTCGTCACCTCGACCGCCGCCCAGACCGCGTACCCCGGTGGCGGTGGGTACAACGCCGCGAAGGCCGGCGAATCCATGCTCGTGCACGCGCTCCGGCAGGAGCTGAACGGCGAGCCGCTCCGCGTCATCGAGATCGCGCCGGGCATGGTCCGCACCGAGGAGTTCACGCTCAACCGGCTGGGCGGCGACAGGGATGCCGCCGACAAGCTCTACGAGGGCGTCGAGGCGCCGCTCGTGGCCGACGACGTCGCCGACGTGATCGCGTACGCCCTCGACGCGCCGGGTCACGTGAACCTCGACCTCGTGACCGTGCGGCCGGTGGCGCAGTCGGCGCAGCACCTCCTCGCGCGCGGACCATTGCGTACTCGGTGACGCGGAGCCCGCTGTCATGACCGAGCCGACGACGCTCGACGTCGAGGCGCTGCGCGCGCGCCCGAGCCGCGCGGAGGTTCGGCGGTTCTGGGCTCGGTTCCGTCGGGAGTACCCGCGCGTCAGCGACCCCGACAGGAGGGGACGGCGGGGTGTCTTCACCTTCCTCCTGATCGTGTCGGGCATCGGGGCGCTGGGGTCGTGGGCCACCATCACGGCGGAGATGCGCCGCGGCGGGTCCGACGACGTCCGGTCGATGGCCCTGTTCGCGTTCATGTTCCTGGGGGTTCTCGTCTTCAGCGTGTGGGGCGTCGTCCGCACGGGCAAAGGGCGTACGCGCCCCCGCGAACACTGGGCTCTCGCGCACTTCGCGGACGACAACGGCCTCGTCTACACCCCGGGTCCGCGCTCGGGCACGATGCGCGCGTGGTGGAGCATCACGGGCCACACCGTCTCGCGGGCGATGACGCGCGAGAACGCGGACGGACGGACCGTCGAGTGGGCCGACTACGAGATCCGCAACGCCACGCGCCGGTTCACCTACCCGCCCGTGGGCGGGTGGATCAGGATCGGTCTCCGGCGCCCGCTGCCGCACATCATCGTGCGCGCGGCGCGGCGCGGCACCCGCGCGTTCGCGGTGGCGGCCGTCCCCGACTCGGCACAGAGGCTCTCGCTCGAGGGAGACTTCGACGAGCACTTCGACCTGTACTGCCCCGAGGGCTACGAGGCCGACGCGCTCTACCTGTTCACACCCGATGTCATGGCCCAGGCGATCGACGACGCGGGCGGATGGGACATCGAGATCGTCGACGATCTGCTCCTTCTCGTGCACCCGCGCGACGTCGTGACGACCGACCCCGAGCGGTGGATCGAGGTCATGCGGACCGCGGACGCCTTCGCCGCGAAGCTCGAGCAGTGGGAGCGCTGGCGCGAGGGTCAGCTCCGAGACGACCCCGCGGTGACGGGGCTTCGGCGCGACACCGAGGAGGTGGCGCCGGCCGGTCGCCGTCTGCGGACGTCGTGGGGCCTCGCGGCCTGGGTGTCGTTCGGCGTCGTCGTGGCGTCGATCGTCGGGTTCTTCCTCTTCGGGCGCCCCTGACGGCGAGGATCAGCTCACGTCGCCCCGTGCCGCGCGCGCATCCACCTCAGCCTCGGGGCGGTCGGCGAACGCGACGCGAGGGACGAAGAGCAGCAGGACCGCGGCCGCGAACCCGCCCGCGGCGCAGATCGACCACACGGTCAGGTAGCCCGCGAGGGGAGCGGCCGTCGCCGCCACCGCCGAGCCCGCCCCGGCCGCCAGGACCACCCCGAACACCGCGGACGACATCGTGCCGCCCACGGTCTTCGTCGTGTTCGTGAGAGCGGATGCCACGCCCGTCTGCCCGCGCGGTGCGGCGGCGGCGGCGGCCGCGGGCATCGCCGCGACGAGGGCTCCCGAACCGAGCCCGGCGATCGCGAGGCACATCAGCACCTGCCACAGCTCGGCGTGCAGGGGGAGGAGCAACGCGTATCCCGCGCCGACGAGGACCGCCGCGCCGATGAGCACCGCGCGCGGACTCGCGCGGCGCGAGGTCACGGCGAACAGCACCGCCCCCACGATGAGCGAGACGAGGTAGACGCCGATCACGTTCGAGCGGTCCGTGGCATCCAATCCCAGTCCGTATCCGAGGGAGCGGTCGGTTCCGGCGTACGTGGCGAGGGGGCCCTGCGCGCCGAGCAGGCTGATGCCGACGAGGAAGGCGGTCGTCTGCACCGGCCACATCTCGGGGCGGCGGAGGACGCGGATGTCGACCGCCGGATCGGGCTGACGCAGCTCGAACCACACGAAGATCGCGCCGAGGGCGACACCCGCGACCAAGAGCGCGGCGATGGCGACGGGCCCGGGCCCCTCCGGCAGCCGGACGAACGAGAGGGCGCCCGTGACGCACAGGAGTGCCCCGGCGAGGATCGCGAAACCGCCGACATCGAGTCGCCGCGGGTCGGCGGAGCGCTCCGACTCGGGAACCCCGAGCCAGATCACGAGACAGACGAGGGTCACCACCACCGCGGGGACGGCGAGGGCGAGCCGGAGGTCTCCGCCCGTCGCGGCGAACAGGCGACCGGCGGCGAGAGCACCGAGGATCGCGCCCGCTTGCAGGCCCACGACGAGCAGGCCCGCGGCGCTGCGGGTGCGCGAGACGCCCCGCTGGAGGCGTCGGCCGCGGTCGAAGATGAGGGCGATCTCCAGCGGCAGCCAGACGACGTAGAACCCCTGCAGCGCCCACGCGAGCAGGAACGAGGTGAACGAGTCGGCGAAGACGAGCCACCAACTGGCCGCGGCCGTCGCGAGCGCGGAGGCGAGCAGGATGCGCTTGTGCCCGAACATGTCGCCGAGCTTCGCGAGGATCGGCAGGACGAGCGCGGAGAGCAGCAGTTGAGCCGCCTCGAACCAGTTGACGTCGGCATCGCGGATGCCGAGGTGCACGACGATGTCCGGCAGCAGCGGCACGTAGTACCCCTGCAGGATGCCGCTGGCGAGTTCCACCACGACGAACCAGCCGATGAGACCCGCGGTCACCCCGAGCGCGGACCCGCGCACCCGACCGACCGCGCCGGAGACGCGCGACATGGCGCGACGATAGCACCGCGGGGGCGTGGCATCCGGGAATCGCTCGCGCGGCCGCGCGGCGCGAGAGCGGCGGCCCGCGCCCTAGGGTGAAAGCAGTTGATGAGAGGAGTCCGGTGTGACGGACGAGCGTGAGCGGTTGAGCTGGGACGATTTCGGCGCGGCGACCCGCGACATCTCGCGAGCGATCGTGGCGGATGGCTTCGAGCCCGAGGTCGTCGTCGCGATCGCACGCGGCGGACTGCTCCCCGGTGGCGCGATCGCCTACGGCCTGGGAGCCAAGAACTGCGGGGCGTTGAACGTCGAGTTCTACACCGGGGTCGGGACCGTGCTCGACGACCCCGAGGTCCTCCCGCCCGCCCTCGACCTGTCGTACCTGAGCGGGCGCCGCGTGCTCCTCGTCGACGATGTCGCCGACAGCGGCCGCACCCTCGACCTTGCGGTGAAGCTCCTCGCCCGGCACGGCGCCGAGACGCGGTCGGCCGTGATCTACACGAAGCCGTCCACGATCATCACGCCCGACTACTCGTGGAAAGACACCGACCTGTGGATCGATTTCCCCTGGTCGTTCCAAGGATCGGTGCGCGAAGAAGACGCGGCGTGACGGCGAAGTCCCTCGCCGAGCTCGCGGATGCCGGGCTGATCGACGCGTCGTGGGTCGAGCCGCTTGCTCCGGTCGCGGCCGATATCGCCGCGGTGGGCGAGCGACTGCGCAGCGAGGGCAAGCCGTACCTGCCGGCGGGGGAGCTCGTGCTGCGGGCCTTCCGCACGCCGATCGACGCGGTGCGCGTGCTGATCGTCGGCCAGGATCCGTACCCGACGCCGGGGCACCCGATCGGCCTGTCGTTCGCGGTCGACCCGCACGTCCGGCCGCTGCCTCGCAGCCTCGCGAACATCTACCGAGAGCTGTCCGACGACCTCGGCATCCCTCCCGCCCCGCACGGCGACCTGTCCGCGTGGGCGGCGCAGGGCGTCATGCTCCTGAACAGGGTGCTGACCGTGGCGCCCGGAGCCCCGGCTTCCCACCGCGGCTGGGGGTGGGAGCGCGTCACCGAGCACGCGATCCGCTGCCTCGTCGCGCGCGACGCCCCACTGGTCGCGTTGCTGTGGGGGCGGGATGCCGTGAACCTCACGCCGCTCCTCGGTGACACCGCGATCGTTTCGTCACCGCACCCGTCACCCCTGTCGGCGAGCCGCGGATTCTTCGGGTCGAAGCCCTTCTCACGCGTCAATACGCTGCTCGAGCAGCAGGGCGCCGAGCCCGTGGACTGGCGCCTTCCGGCCTGAGGACGTCCTCGCGCGGCCGGACGCGGCCGAGGTCATGCGCTCGAAACGCCGGTCTGCGTAGAGTGGCGTGCGTGCTGGAAGAAGAGTACGAGAAGAGCCGTCGGCGGCTGCCCGCGCACCTGCGTCGCGCCCCCGAGCCGGAACGCCCCTTCTCGTACGAGATCCGCCCCGCGACGGAAGCGGACATCCCCGACATCCGCGAGATCTACAACTACTACGTGCGCAACTCGGTGGTCACCTTCGACGAGAAGGCGTGGTCGATCGCCAAATGGCGCGACAAGTTCGCGACGCTGAAGCGGCTCGGACTTCCGTTCCTCGTGGCGGAGTCGCCGAGCGGCCAACTGCTCGGGTACGCGCTCGTGCAGCCGTGGCAGTCGAAGTCGGCCTACCGGTACACGGTCGAGAACTCGATCTATCTGGGCCAGGCGGCCGCGGGCAAGGGGCTCGGCCGCGCGCTGCTCGAGGCGCTGATCGCGGCATGCCAGGATCTCGGCATCCGCGAGATGGTCGCCGCGATCAGCGACAAGGGCGCCGACGCCTCGATCGCCCTGCACGAGAAGCTCGGCTTCACAGAGGTGGGCCGTATGGGGCGCGTCGGCTTCAAGTTCGGCCGGTGGCTCGGCGTGGTCTACCTGCAGAAGAGCATCCCGTCGAAGAAGAAGCGGCGGAAGCTGTTCGGCTGAGCCGTGCGCTCCGGCGAACGGCGCGGGCGGGCGAAACTCCTGAGTTTCCGTTCTCGGATGCCGTGTGTCGCGCTCGCGCGCGGATCGGCGTTCGGTTCGTCAGGAGTTTCGCCCGCTCGGCCGATCCTGACCCGTGGCCCGGCGCACTTCGTCGATCAGCGAGCGCCACGGACCCTCGACCTGCTGGTCGCTCAGGCGCGCCTGGTGCACGGCGGTGTCTCCGCGCTGCACCTCGATGCGCCACTGGTAGCGGTCGGCTCCGGTGGGGACGATCGGCGGCGCATCCCAGGGGCAGCTCTCGACGAGCTCCCTCCAGTGCGGGGCCCGCTCGGGGTCGGGTTCCGCCCGCCACTGCTTCGACAGGCCGGCGATGCCCCCCGAGCGCACCACGACGATGGCGAACTGCTCGTCGGTGTCAGGCTGCGGCATCCTCCTCGACGCCGACGCCGGCCCAGGCGGCGCGGACGGCGGCGACCTCCTCCGACTTCTCACCGTACTCGGTCGCCGCCGCGGCCAGGGTGGCGCGGGCGAACGCGGCGAAGTCGGCCGTGGGTGACAGCGTGCCGGCCGTCAGGGTGCGGTACCAGATGAGCCCGGCACGCTCCCACGCGAAGCCGCCGAGTTCGGTCGCCGCCAGGTAGAAGGCGCGGTTCGGGATGCCGGAGTTGATGTGCACACCGCCGTTGTCGTCGTCGGTCTCGACGTAGTCGCGCATGTGGCCCGGCTGCGGATCCTTGCCGAGCACGTCGTCGTCGTACGCGGTACCGGGCGCGCTCATCGAGCGCAGGGCCTCGCCCTGGACGGCCTCGGCGAAGATCCCTGCCCCGATCAGCCACGACGCCTCATCGGCCCGTTCGCTCCGGTGATGCTGCTCGGCAAGCGCCCCGAACACATCCGACAGCGACTCGTTCAGCGCGCCCGACTGCCCCTGGTACTCGAGGCCCCCGGCGGCCTCGGTCACCCCGTGCCCGAGCTCGTGGGCGATCACGCTGAGCGACCGCGTGAACCCCACGAACACCTCGCCGTCGCCGTCGCCGAACACCATGCGCTCGCCGTTCCAGAACGCGTTGTCGTAGTCGTCGCCGAAGTGGACGGTCGCGAGCAGCGAGCCACCGGCGGCGTCGATGCCATCGCGCGCGAAGGCGTCCCAGAAGAAGTCGTACGTGGCCCCGAGGCCGTCGTACGCCTCGTCGACGGCGCTGTCGCCGGAGGGCGGCTCGTCTTCGCTGCGCACCCGGCGCCCGGGCAGATTCTCGGTGTTCCTGGCGTCGGAGATCACCCGGTCGGGCGCCGGCACGGCCTCGGCGACGAGCGCATCGCCGTCGATCGACAGGCGCAGCCGTCGACGGGTGGCACGCTGCGGCCGCGGCATCGCGAGCGTCTTCCGCGCGGCGGCGGCCGCTCGCGCGAGACGGGGGTCGTCGGTCGAGGCGAGCCGATCGAGAAGGAACGGGGGAACGATTCCGGGGGTCATGCGCCGAGGCTAGCGCCGACCCCCGACATCGCGGCATCCCTTGTCCACAGGTGCGCGGAGAGTCCGCGGGCGCCGGGGCGCGGCATCCGTCACGAGAACGCGATGAAACGGCGACGGGGCGCGACCGTCCTCGCCGCTTAGCGCGGAAGCGTCGGAACGGATGCCAAGAGCTGCCGGGTGTACGCGGCCTGCGGCTGCAACAGCACCTTCTCGGTCGGTCCCTGCTCGACGACGCGCCCGTCCTTCATCACAACGACCTGGTCGCAGACGTTCTGCACCACACCGATGTCGTGCGACACGAGCACGAGCGTCAGGTCTTCTTCCGCGCGCAGGCGGCTGAGAAGCCGCAGGATCTGCGCGCGCACGGTCACGTCGAGCGCCGACAGCGGCTCATCGCCGACGAGGATGCGCGGGCGGTGCACGATCGCGCGCGCCAGGGCGATCCTCTGGCGCTGGCCTCCCGAGAACTCGTGCGGGAAGCGGGTGGCCATGTCAGCCTCGAGACCGACCTGCCCGAGCACCTCGCGCACCCGCGCGCGCCGGTCGCCCTCGATGCCGAGTGCCCAGAGCGGCTCACCGACGATCCGGCCGATGCTCATGCGGGGGTCGAGCGAGGCGTACGGATCCTGGAAGACGATGCCCGTCGCCCGCCGCAGCCAGTGCAGCGAGCGGGCCGACCCGCGCGCGTCGACGGCGCGACCGTCGACCTCGACGGTGCCGGCCGTCGGGACGTCGAGTCCCAACAGCAAGCGGACGAGCGTCGACTTGCCCGATCCCGATTCGCCGATGACGCCCACGGCGGAGCCCGCGCGGACCGTCAGGTCGACGTCGTCGAGACCGATCGTGCGTTCCGGTCGGCCGAAGCCGCGACGGGGCGCGGGGTAGCTGCGCGACAGGCCGCGCGCGTGGATCTGCGTCTCGCTCACGGCGTCTCCTCTCCCGCGGCCGCCTCGCCGTGCGCGCGCGACGGACCGCGCGGATTCGTCGGGGTCCCGGCATCCCGACCAGGATGCTCCGGATGCCACAGCGTCGCCGTCGCGTCCCGCAGCAGGGCCTTCGTGATCGGGGACGACGGAGCGCGCAGCAGCTCCGAGACCTCGCCCCGCTCGACCACGCGTCCGTGCTCGAGGACGACCGCGTGGGTCGCGACCTGCGCGAGCACCGCGAGGTCGTGCGTGATGAAGACGAGCGACATCCCGGCATCCTGGACCAGTTCGCGCAGCAGCGAGAGGACACCGGCCTGGATGGTCACGTCGAGAGCGGTGGTCGGCTCGTCGGCGATGAGAAGACGCGGACGGCACGCGAGGGCCATCGCGATCGCGACGCGCTGGCGCTGACCGCCCGACAACTGGTGCGGGTAGCGCGACACGATGCGCTCGGGGTCGGGCAGGGCCACGCGCCCGGCCTCGGCGACGGCACGCCGGAGAGCCTCACGACGCGAGACCCGCTCGTGGATGCGGACGGACTCGCCGATCTGGCGGCCGACCGTGTGGAGGGGGTTGAGAGCGGTGCGGGGTTCCTGGAAGACCATGCCGATGTCGTCGCCGCGCAGTCTCGCGAGGTCGCGATCCGGAAGGCCGAGGATCTCGCGGTCGTTCCAGCGGACGCTGCCGGTGGCGCGAGCGCCGTCGGGGAGAAGCCCGAGGATCGCGAGGGCCGTCAGCGACTTGCCCGAACCAGACTCGCCGATGAGGCCGACGCGGGCGCCGTCGGGCACCTCGAACGAGATCCCGTCGACGACGGCGCGACCGCCGATCTCGACACGGAGGTCGGTCACCCGGAGACTCACGCGACCACCCCCGGCACGTGCGTGCGAGCGGCGGGCGCGCGCTCGGCGAGCGTCGGGTCGGCGGCCTCGCGCAGCGCGTCTCCGAGCAGGTTGAGTCCGAGAACGGTGAGGGTGATCGCGAGCCCCGGCCACACCACGGTCAGCGGATGCACGGCGATGTAGGCCTGCAGGTCGTTGAGCAGCACGCCCCACGAGGGCTGCGTGAGCGGGGCACCGAAGCCGAGATACGACAGGCTCGCCTCCGCGAGCACGGCGACGGCCATGCCCCACGACAACTGCACGATGAAGACGGGAGCGACGTTCGGGAGGAGGTGCCGCGTGAGGTTCTGCCACGTCGTGAGCCCGCTCGCGCGCCCCGCGAGAACGAAGTCGCTCTGCATCACGCGCCGCAGCTCAGGTCGGGTGACGCGCGCGATGTTCACGCCGAAGCCGATCCCGACGGCCCAGATCACGACGGCGAGCGAGCCGCCCCAGACGGCCGAGATCATCATCGCGATGATCAGCACGGGGAAGGCGATGAGGATGTCGACGAGCACCGCGACGCTCTCGCGGATCCACCGCGCCGTGAGCGAGCCGAGGGCGGCGAGGGCGATGCCCAGCACCGAGGCGACGACACCGGCACCCACCGCGACGACGATCGTCGTGCGGGTCCCGGCCATGAGCAGGCTCGCGATGTCGCGGCCGTTGTTGTCGGTGCCGAGGACGTGGGGCCAGGACGGGTCCGACCAGCGCGCACGCGCGTCGACGGCTGCCGGGTCGAACGGCGTCCACACGAGCGAGACGAGGGCGACGACGATCAGCGAGACGACGATCAGGATGCCGAATCTCCCGGTGCCGAGGGCCCAGAGGCGCCTGAGGGTGCTCACGAGGCCTCCCTCTGCCGGGGGTCGATCAGCCGGTGGACGAGATCGACGACGAAGCCGACGACGAGCACGAAACCGGTCAGTGCGAGGAGCTCTCCCTGCACCTTGGGCAGATCGCGCGCCGCGACGTCGGCGACCAGCATGCGTCCCACACCGGGGAGGGTGAACAGCTGCTCGATGACGACGGCCCCGACGATGATGCCGGCGACCTGCAGGCCGAGCACCGTGATGATCGACAGGCCCACGTTGGGCAGGCCGTGGCGCAGAAGTGCACGCGTGCGGGTGAGGCCCTTCGCGGCCGCCGTTCGCACGTAATCCTGGCCGAGCGCCTGCAGGGTCGCGCTTCGCACGAAGCGGAGGAGCATCGCCCCCTCGACCACACCGATGGTCACCGCGGGCAGCACGAGTGCTCGGAAGGCGGCCGCCGGGTCTTTCCAGCCCGCGCGGGGGAAGCCCTGCGGCGGGAGCCACCCGAGCCACACGGCGAACACGACGACGAGCATCATGCCCGCCCACACGACCGGAACGGCCGCGAGAGCCTGGGCGCCCACGCTGATCGCGGTGCCGCCTGCGTGCCGACGGCCCAGGGCCGACAGCACTCCGAGGGGGATGCCGACGACGAGCGCCACCGTGAGCGACATCGCCGCGAGGGGCACGGTCACCTGCGCCTTGCTGACGAGCTCGGTCATCACCGGCGTCCCGGTGAGCAGCGAACTGCCGAGATCGCCGCGGAGCAGTCCGCCGATCCAGTCGAGGTACTGCTGCCACAGCGGGACGTTCAGCCCGAGGCTCTCGCGCAACGCGGCGACCTGCTCGGGGCTCGCCTGCGTGCCCCCGACCAGCTGGGCGACATCGCCCGGGAGCACGCGGAGCGAGAGGAAGATCAGCGCGCTGGCCACGGCCAGGCCCAGCACGAGCAGGCCCAGCCGTGTCAGCGCGTAGCGGATCACTCCGACGAGACCGTCACGCCCGCGAGGGGCAGGCGCACGTTCAGCGAGTTCTTCGGGAAGTTCGACACGTTCGTGCCCACCGCCGTGCGCGGGGCCGAGAGGAACAGCCAGTCGGCGGCATCCTGATCGTCGACGATCTGTGCGGCTTCGGCGAGGAGATCGGACGACTGCTGGTCGTCGGTGCTCGCCAGGGCCTCCGCGTACAGGCGCTGCACCTCGGCGTTGTCGAAGCCGAAGTAGTAGGTCGGGTCGGCCCAGTTGCCGAAGTCCCGCGCCTCGACGTGGCGCACGAAGCTCAGGTCGTAGTCGTGGTTCGTGTATACGTCGGTCAACCACGTCGAGAAGTCGACCTGCTTGACCTGCAGCGTCACTCCCACGTCGGCGTACGACGACACGAGGAAGGTCGCGAGAGTGCTCGGGTAGACGTTGGGGATCGTCAGCGACAGGTTGAGGTTCTCGGCGCCCGCCTCGGCCAGGAGCTCGCGCGCACGATCGGGGTTGTACGACACGCTGCCCGTGAGGTCTTCGTAGCCGGGGTCGAGCGGGGGGATCGGACCGTTCAGCGGCTGCGCCGTGACCAGCGTTTCGACGAGCGCGTTGTGGTCGACCGCGAGACGCAGGGCCTCGCGCACGCGCTGGTCGTTCAGGGGAGCGCGCTGGTTGTTGAACGCGAGGGTGCCCTTGTCGGTGGTGAGCCCGGACTCGATCGTGAAGTTGCCGGTCCCCTCGATCTGGCCCTGCAGGTCGGGGTCGATCTCGAGCGCCACATCGACGTCGCCGCTGACCGCCGCATTGGTGGCCGCGCTCTGGTCGGGGATGTAGTCGAGCACGACTTCGGCGACTCCCGCCTTGTCGCCCCAGTAGCCGTCGTACCGGGCGAACGTGAGGCTCTGTCCCGTGTTCCACGACGCGACGCGGAAGGGACCCGTGCCGTTCTCGGCGGTCTGGAGGTTCGTCGTGTCGCCGTTCTTGAAGATCAGGCCCGCGCGACCCGTCAGCGCGAACAGGAAGTCGATGTTGGGCTTCGCGAGCGTGACGACGACGGTGGACGCGTCGGGGGAGGAGATGGATGCCACGTTCGCGAGATCGGTGCTGTTCTGCACCGTCGCGTCGTCTTTCGCTGTCTGCAGCGAGGTGACCACGTCGTCGGCGGTGAGCGCGCTGCCGTCGTGGAACGTGACGCCCTGACGGAGCGTGAACGTGTACGTCAGACCGTCGGGCGAGACGTTCCACTCAGTGGCCAGGGCGGGCACGATCGCGTTGTTCTCGTCGCCGTTGCGGGTCACGAGGCCCTGGTAGACGTTGTCGACGAGGGCTTGCTCGAGGGCGGCTCCGCTGGTGTGGCGGATGTCGAGGTTCGACGGCTCGAGCGACAGGCGCACCGTGAGAGTGGCGTTCGGGTCGGCCTCGCCGGTCGGGCCGGGCGCGGTGTCCGAGCCCGTGCACGAGGTGAGCAGCAGGGCTGAGATCAGGAGCGCGCTCGTGGCGAGGGCAGTGCGGCGCAGCATTGCGGGATGTCCTTTCGCAGGCCGAAGGCATCCGAGTGCTGTGGATGCCGTGCAGGGGTGCAAACAGCCTACTTTCACCCGTATTCCCCGCACGCCGTTGATGACGCCGCGCGACGGGGGATGACGCGGCGCGCAGGACGTCACTGCGCGGACGCGACCTCGCGGATCAGGGTGGCGAGACCGGCGGGGTCTTCCTCCTGGGCGTTGTGTCCGGTCGAGAGGACGCGGACGTCGGCGGTCGGCACGCGCCGCACGAGCTCGTCGGCGTCGTCGGCGGTCACGAACCCGCGCTCGCCGCGGGCGAGGGTGATCGGGGAAGTGACCTGGGCCACGTCGTCCCAGCCCGTCGTCGCGAGCACCGCGCGCACGGCATCCGGGGTCGAGGGATCCGCCCCGGCGTTCACCGCGGCGGCGGCGAGGTGGGCGAAGTGGTGCTTCCACTCGACCCGCCCGTCCGGGCGTACGCGTGAGTTGTGGAACACCCCGCGTTCCGCGGCGGCGCGCGAACCGCCCAGACCGAACGACAGCGCGCGCTCCACCAGCTCGTCGCGCGACGCCCAGTCGGTGGGGCCGGCGAAGAACGCCCGCAGCTGCGCGGGACCGCCGCTCGGGTCGATGCCCGGCGTGATGTCGACGACGAGGAGTCGTGCGACGAGATCGGGACGGGATGCCGCGACCGCGGCGCCCGTGAGACCACCGAGCGAGTGGCCGACGAGCGTCTGCGGTCCCTCCGTCCACGTCTCGATGGCCGTCACCACGTCGGGGGCGAGCACGCGGGCGACGTACGCGGCGTCGTCGCGCCACGAGGAGTCGCCGTGCCCCGGGAGGTCGAGCGCGAGCGCGGGCAGCCCGAGGTGCAGCAGCGTCGTGTCCCAGGTGTGGGCGTTCAGCCCCGCGCCGTGGAGGAGCGTCACCGCGGGGGGAGCGTCGCCCCACCGCAGGCCGCTCAGCACGCGACCGTCGTCGAGCGTCAACTGCACGCGTTCGACGGTCGGTGTCGGGCGACCGGCCTCGGCGGCCTGGGCGGGAAGGAACGAGAACTCGTCGACCTCGGGCATGGCATCCACCCTCCCACCCGCGCCCGCGGGCCGCCACCGCGCGTCCGACTCCCTTCCCCGCGCGCTGCGCTACTCGCCGCGCCCGCCAAGCTCTCACCGCGCGTCCAGGGACAGGGGACCGGACAGGGTGAGGTCGCCGTAGGCTGTGGCCATGGGTGAGGAGAAGCGCGTTCATCTGTCGAAGAAGGCCCCCGAGGCGTACGCCGCGCTGCGATCGTTCTCGAGCACCGTCGGGCGGCTCGCCGCCGATGCCGGTATCGACGCGCGCTTGCGCGAGATCGTGCAGATCCACGCCTCCCAGCTCAACGGCTGCGCGTACTGCGTGCGCGTGCACGTCGATGCGGCGGTCAAGGCCGGCCTCGACGCCGACGTGATCGCGCAGATCGCCACCTGGCGGGAGTCCGGCGTGTTCGACGAGCGCGAGCGGGCGGCTCTCGAACTCACCGAGTCGTTCACCTTCATCCACGAGGACGGCATCCCCGACGACGTCTACGACCAGGCGGGCGGCATCCTGAGCGAAGCCGAGTACGTGGCGCTCTCGTGGATCCTCGTCGCGATCAACGCGTTCAACCGCGTGGCGATCGCGGGACGATACCCCGTCCCGCCGCGCGCGGCTCACCACCACGGGGAGACCGCGTGACGTCGCTGGTCTCGGGGGCGGCGAACTTCCGCGACGTCGGCGGGCTGCCCGCGGGTGACGGCCGGACGCGAGCCGGCGTCCTCTTCCGCTCCGGCAATCTCGTCGCGGTCGACGACGACGGCATCGACACGCTGCGCTCGCTGCGGATTCGCCGCGTCATCGACCTGCGCGACGAGACCGAGCTCGCCCACGCCCCGAGCCGCTTCGACGATCTGCCCGTGGAGGTGCAGCACGAGCCGCTGTTCCTCGGGTCCGTCGACTCGTTCTTCGCCCGTGACGTGACCCTCGACGAGCTCTACGCCGCGATCGTCGACGAGTCCGCCGACCGGGTCGTGGCGGTGGTGCGTGGCATCCTGAGCGCCCAGCCCGTGCTCGTGCACTGCACGGTCGGCAAGGATCGCACCGGGGTAACGGTCGCGATCGCGCTCGCGGCGGCGGGTGTCGACCGCGAGGCCGTGGTCGCCGACTACGCGCGTACCGAGGCCCTCCTTCCACCCGAGCGCAACGCCGCCGTGCTGCGGGCGATCCGGGCGTTCCATCCCGAGAACGTCAACGCCGAGGCCCTGGCCACCCGCTCGCCGGCGCCCGTGATGCGGGCGCTGCTCGCGCGCCTCGACCGCGAGTACGGCTCACCCGCGGGTTACCTCCGTACCCACGGGATGAGCGACGACGAACTTCGACGCCTGCGTGAGGTCCTGATCGACTGAGCGATGCTTCGACGTCGCGATACAAAGCGGGAACTCAGGTTAGGCAACCCTTCTTCGCGGGTATAGTAGGGGCATCATGTCCTTCCCCTCCGAGCACAACGACGCCGCCTGTCGCGCGTCGCGGCACACCCGCGTGCAGCACCTCGTGACCGCCGACGAGACCTCTCTCGCCGAGCTCGAGGCACTGCTGGCGACGCTGCCGATCTGCTCGACGGGGCGCGTGTTCGTCGAGGTCCCCGACGCGTCGTGGATCGGCCGGATCGCGGCTCCCGCGCGCATGACCCTGACCTGGCTCGATCGTTCCCGCCGCGGTGGCGCGCCGGGGACCGGCCGCTGCTGCGCCGCGGGCGAGGCGCTCGTCCGCGCGGTCTCGGGCTGGGCCGGCGAGATGCTGTGCTGCGACGATGACGACACCCGCATCTTCCTGCTGGGCGGGTACCTCGGCACGGCCGAGATCGTGGACGAGCTCGTCGCCCGCCACGGCGTCGACGCGCAGTCGATCCACACGCCCGAGCGCTTCGGCCTCGCGACCGCGCGCTGAGCGCAGCCGAGGATCGGCTCGCCCGCGCGTGATCGGCGTGCCGCGCGCTTTTCGGGGCCGCATAAACGCGATCCGCGCGCGTAAACGCGCTGCGCCCGTGTTTCTGTGAGCGGATGGCGTTTATGCGCGTCCGGCGGCGGTGCCGTGCGCCGGCGCGCTGAGCGCAGGGGCGGCGAAGCGCGAAGCGGCGGCACCGCGACGATGCGCGGTCGCGCCGATCAGCTGCCGCGCGGCACGTAGTTGCCCTCGAACAGGCCCGCCTCGATCTCGAAGCGGTTGCGCAAGGGATCGCGGCCGGCGAGGGCGTAGAGGACCGGCATGAGGAAGCCGTAGCGCTGCCACTGGCGTTTGTGCACGGCCTCGTGGCCGAGCACGGTGTCGGTCGGGCGGGCGTCGCCGGTGAGGAAGCACCCGCCGACGCAGACGCCGCCGCGGGGATACGCCCACGAGGGCAGCCCGCGGAACACCCACAGGCCGTGGCGCTTCTCGACGCGACCGGTGCTCCAGAGGGATCCCCACACCCATCCGACGGTGCAGCCGTACCAGTACCCGACGCGGCTGACGGGGGAGTCGAGCAGGAAACCGGGAATGAACCGGTCCCAGAAGCGTCCGCGCGCGACAGCCCGGTCGGCGCGCTCTCGCCATCCGGCAGGCGGCCTCGGGACCGGGCTCACGCCAAGGCCCCGATGAGCCGGAGGATGGTCCCCAGGTCGTCGACGGCGGCGGCGGGCGACGACGGCGAGAACTCGGTGAGCGTGGCCCCCGCGAGCGGCACCCGCTCCCGCAGGCGACGAAGGGATGCCACGACGTCGGTCGTGCGCGCACCGAAGGGCTCCGGCAGGGCGACTCCGGTCATCTCCGCCGGGTCGAGCACGTCGAGGTCGACGTGCACGTAGACACGGGAGGCTCCGGTCGCCTGCACCGCCTCGGCCAGCACCTCGGGGTTGGCGAGCGCGTCTGGCGCGATGACACGGATGCCGTGCTCGTCGATGAAGCGCTGCTCCTCGGCATCCAGAGCCCGCGTTCCCGCGAGAACGATCCGGGACGGCGAGATCCCGGGTTCGAGGCGGTGAAGGTTCTCACCCTCGCCGGTGATCGCCCGGAGAACCATTCCGTGGAACGCGCCGCTGGGGGAGGAGGCGGGGGTGTTCAGGTCGGCGTGCGCGTCGATCCAGACCACGGCGAGGTCGTCGGCCGCGACGGGGGAGATCGCGCCGAGGGCTACGCCGCAGTCACCGCCGACGACGATCGCGGGATCGGCACTCGCGCGGACGGCGTCTTCGATCCGCTCGCGCATCCGAATCAGCGCGCTGAGCCGGTGGACGGCGGTGCCCTGGGCGTCGCCGGCCTCGGGCACGGCGTCGAGGACCGTGGTGGAGGCGCGCGGCAGGTCGCCCGCGATCGCCTCGGCTCCGTCGATGAGCTGCATCGCTCGAGAAGACGAAGAGCCCTGCCACTGCGGAGCGACGATGAAACGCGCCATGGGTACCTCCGGAAGAGACCGAGAGTGCACCGCCCGGCGGGCCGGACGATGCACTCTCGGAACAGATCAGACCTGGTCGGGGCTCGGGGCGTCGATCGCGGCGCGCTGCGGGCCGCCGACCTTGAGCGCGGCGAGGCGCGCCTCGACCTCGGTGAGCTCGCCCACGTCTTCGAGAGCGTTGAACTGCGCGTCGATGCTCGAGGCCGCCAGCTCCTGCTTCCCGGCGGCCAGGGCCTCCTGGCGGCGGATCTTGTCTTCGAAGCGGCCGAGCTCGCTCGTCGGGTCGAGGACGTCGATCGAGCGGACGGCGTCGTGCACCTTGTTCTGCGCCTCGGCGACCTTCGCCCGCGCGGTGAGCTCGTTGCGCTTCGCCTTCAGCTGCTCGAGCTTGGTCTTCATGCCGTTGAGGCCGTCTTTGAGCTTGTCGACGACCTCGGTCTGCGCGGCGATGGTCGGCTCGGCGGCCTTGGCCTCGCCCTCGGCGGTGATCTGACGCTGGAGGGCGATCTTGGCGAGGTTGTCGAACTTGTCGGCCTCGGGGATGTTGCCCGACGCGCGGAGCTCGTCGCCCTTGCGGCTCGCGGCGAGGGCCTTGTTGCCCCACTCCGCGGCGGCCTGGCGGTCTTCCTGGTGG
Source organism: Microbacterium testaceum (assembly GCF_001476285.1). Lineage (GTDB taxonomy): Bacteria > Actinomycetota > Actinomycetes > Actinomycetales > Microbacteriaceae > Microbacterium > Microbacterium testaceum_B. The sequence continues at coordinate 20,872 of NZ_LDRU01000045.1, forward strand.
TCGCGCTCGAGGAGGCGCAGGTTGCCGATGGTCTCGGCGATCGCCGATTCGGCGTCGGCGATCGAGTTGGAGTAGTCGCGGACGAGCTGATCCAGCATCTTCTGCGGGTCCTCGGCCTGGTCGAGGAGCGCGTTGATGTTCGCGCGGACGAGGGTGGTCATGCGACCGAAGATGGACTGCTTGGCCATGCGGGGGTTCCTTCCTAGGGCGACGATGTCGAGTCTGGTGTCGAATGCTACGAATTTTCTGTGACGGCCGGGATCGGCTTGCGGCGGCGGCTCAGAAGCGCCCGCCTCCGCGGCGCGACCTGCCGCCGCCGCTGCTCCGCGAGCCGCCCGAACGCATGCCGCCACCGCCGGAGCGCGACCGGGAGCCGCCGGAGCGGATGCTCCCACCGAAGCCTCCACCGAACCCTCCACCGAAGCCGCCGCGCGAGCGCGAACCGCCCCCGCCGAGCAGGGAGTTGACGGCGATCCCGCCCAGAATCGCGCCCAGCATGTCGGTTCCGCCGCCGGAGCCGCCCCCGAACCCGCCCACGTCGTTCTGGGCGAGGGAGCCGGCCTCGCCGGAGAGCTGGACCGCGCGCTGAGCGAGCGTCAGCGCCGTCACCGGATCGCTCGCGCGCAGCTGCTCGGCCTGCACGAGGGCGGCGCCGGCTTCGGCCAGACGTGTCCGGGCCGTGGGTCCTACGGCTCCGCGTCGAGCGGCGATGAAGCTCTCTGTCGACGACACCTGCGCGCGCGCCTGAACGAGGGTGCTCTCGAGCTGAGAGGCGGCGCGCCGCTGGCGCTCCGCCGCGTCGCGCGCTTCGGCGAGAACGGCATCGATCGTCGCGTTGGCCTTCTCGAGCGTGCCGAGCGCCCCCAGGGGATCGGAGCGCTCCCCGCCGAGCGAGGCGCGCGCCGCGTTGCGTTGCGCCGTCGCGGCCGCCACGGCTCCCGCGATCCGGCCGTCGGGGTCGGGGAGGGCGCCGGCGGCGGCGATGTCGCCGTCGATCTCGGCAGCGAGGTCGGCGCAGCGCTTCTCCGCGGTCGCCAGGTCGGCGGCCAGGGCCGATACCGCCTTCTCGAGCGTGTCGGCCTGGCTGACGGCCATCTGGCTCGCGCGCAGGGCGACGGCTGCCTCGCCCGTGTCACCCGCGGCGAGGGCGGTCGAGGCCGTCGCGATCTGTTGCGCGGCGAGGTCGAGCCGCGCCCGGGCTTGCGCCGGATTGTCGGCGACGGGGGAGAGGGCGGCGTCGCTGTAGCGCTGGCGGAGTCGCGCGAGCTCGGCCTCGGCGCCGGGGAGCGCGGCTGCGGCCGCGGCGTGCTGCTCCTGCACGCGCGCGAGGGCCTCGGGTGCCTCGGCCTCGAGGGCGCGGAGCTCTTCGAACGCCGACGCCTTGGCATCCAGGGCCTCATCGGCCGACGCGCACAGGCGCAGGATCTCGGTGTACCCCGCGCGGCGCTGTTCGGGACTCTCGGGCGTTTCGTCGTCGAGCTGCTGCGAGATCGTGAAGGCACGGTCGAGATCGGCCTTCGCCTGCGCGAGGACCTCGACGAACGGGGCTGCGGCCTCGTCGCCGAACTGCGCGCGGGCGAACCCGAGCTCTTGCTCGCTGTTCTTGACCGCGTCGTCGGTGGCGACGAGCGCCGACCCCGCCCGCTTCGCGAGATCGTCGATGTCTTCCTCGCGTGACGACGAACCCCCGGATGCCGCGCGCCGACGGCGCAGCCCGAACCACAGCAGGCCGCCGCCGATCGCCAGTACGAGCACGACGAGCAGGACGATGAGCCCGATGTCGGGCCCGCTCCCGGCGGGCGTCGGCGGGGCGGGAGCGGGAGCTGCACGCTCGGCGGCCGTGAGCCCGTCCGCGGCCCTGATCGCCGCCCCTGCCCAGTCACCGTTCGCGAGAGCGGGCTGGACGAGGTCCTGCTCGATGTCGGCCAGCTGGGTCGAGGTCAGGGCGCCGTCATCGACGTCGCCCGACAGGTAATAGGCGCGGCCGCCGACCGAGACGGCGAGCAGGTACTGGTGCGGACCGAGGTTGTTGCGGTTCGCCGTCTCGTTGGCCCAGTCCGCAGCCGCCTCGGGCTGCGTGAACTCGTCGACGTACGCGACCCACATGTCGAAGCCGGTCTCGTTCGTGAGCCGCAGCAACCGGGACTGCACCTCGGCCTCTTGCGCGTTGGTCAGCACGTCGGCCTGATCGAGGACGTAGCTCGACCCCAGCGCGGGCGGGGGGACGGCCGCCGCGGACAGCGGCCACCCGAGCACCCCCGCGGCCAGCACGAGCAGAGCCACCGTCGCTTTCGCGGCACCGGGCTTTCGCATCCCTCCCCCTTCGGCTGCGGACCCGACCACTCTATAAACGACCTCCGACACCGGGGTAGGAGCGGCGCGTCCGCTCTCAGCGCACACGAGCGCCGCATAGGCTCGAATGCTCGGAGGTAGGTATGGACGACCGCTACGGCACCGATGTGCTCGCCCGCGGCTGGCGCGACGCCGGACGAGTGAAGCCCGCCCAGGTGGCGGCATCCGTCGATCTGGTGGTCGAGGTCGCCGGCACGGACTTCGTGGGTGCCGTGACCCGCGTCGAGGGCATGAACGTCGAACTCGAGGACCGCTTCCGCAAGCGCCGGCTCTTCCCCCTCGGCGGAGGCTTCCTCGTGGACGGCAAGCCGGTCGTGCTGACCGCCCCGGCCGCCGCCGCGAAGGGTCGTACGCGCACGGCATCCGGGTCCTTCGCCGTCGACGACCAGCGCGCCCGCACGGCGCGCGCGAGCCGCATCTTCGTCGAGGGCAAGCACGACGCCGAGCTCGTCGAGAAGGTCTGGGGCGCCGACCTGCGCGCCGAGGGCGTCGTCGTCGAGTTCCTCGAGGGCGTCGACCTGCTCGAACAGACCCTGGATGCCGAGCCCCCGACCGCCGAGCGACGCTACGGCGTGCTCGTCGATCACCTCGTCCCGGGCTCCAAGGAGTCGCGCATCGCCGAGAAGATCGCGCGGGGGCGGCACGGCGCCCACGTGCGCATCGTTGGTCACCCCTTCGTCGACGTCTGGCAGTGCGTCACGCCCCGTGCCCTGGGGATCGCCGCCTGGCCCGAGGTCCCCCGCTCGATCGAGTGGAAGGTCGGCGTCTGCCGCGCCCTCGGCTGGCCCGCGGAGGAGCAGGCCGACCTCGCCCGCGCCTGGCAGCACATCCTGTCGAGAGTGACCACGTTCCGCGACCTCGAACCGGCCCTGCTCGGCCGCGTCGAGGAACTCATCGATTTCGTGACCGTCCCGTGAGCGGCCGCAAGGTGCCCGTCCGGCACACACCGGAGGGCTCGCCTAGCCTGGACGACATGGATGCCGCCGCCCCCGTCTTCCGCGACAAGCCGGTGTCGTTCGTGCGTCGAAGCGGCCGCATGTCCGAGGCGCAGGACCGCGCGTGGGCCGAGCTCTCGCCGTTCTACCTGCTGCCCGTGGAGCGGGCCGCGGCGGCGACGAGCGTCAAGGCCGGCAGTGCCGTCGACCTCGTCCAGGTCTACGGCCGCTCGGCCCGCCTCGTCGTCGAGATCGGCTCGGGGCAGGGCCACCAGATCGTCTCGGCCGCAGCCAGCGACCCCGACACCGACTTCCTCGCGGTCGAGGTCTTCACAGCGGGCCTCGCGCGCACCATGCTCGACGCCGACCGCGAGGGCGTGAAGAACCTCCGCCTCGTCGAGGCCAATGCCCCCGAGGTGCTGGAGCATATGCTGCCCGCGGCATCCGTCGACGAGCTCTGGGTGTTCTTCCCCGACCCGTGGCACAAGAACAAGCACACGAAGCGGCGCCTCGTCGCCCCCGACTTCGCGCGCGTCGCCGCGCTGGCGCTCCGCCCCGGTGGCACGCTCCGCCTCGCGACCGACTGGCAGGACTACGCCGACCAGATGCGCGACGTGCTCGATGAGGCCGATGGCTTCGAGCGGGCGTTCGCGGGGGAGTGGGCCGAGCGTTTCGACGGCCGTGTGCTCACCGCCTTCGAGCGCAAGGGTCTCCGGGTCGGCCGCGACATCCGCGACCTGACCTATACACGGGTCTCCCCGTGACCGCGCACACCGCGGTGCCGGTGAGCGAGCGTTCCACGTGGACGCCGAAGCTCCTCCCGGCGCTGTTGGTGTGCCTCGCCGCCCCCGTGCTGTTCGTCGTCCAGATCGTGTGGCTCGGGTGGCTGCTGCTGGCGCTCGCCGTGGCATCCGGAATCCTCGTCGATCGACGCGCCGGAGTTCCCCTCGTGCGTGGCCAGCAGCCCAGCATCGCCCGCGACGTGTCACTCGTCGCGATCGGGCAGTTCATCGTCAGCCTGATCCCGTTGCACGCCGAGCTCGACAACGCCGCCTTCGTGCGGTTCACCCTCGCCCTGGGCGGCGCGGTGGTCGTTCCCTACGTCGTCTCGCGTTTCGTCTACCGCGACTATGCGATCCGCTTCCCCTGGCGCGGCGGCGGCCGGTGGACGTGGTGGCAGTGGGCGTGGCTCGCCGGGGTGATCGTGCTGGGGTACCTGATCCTGCCGTTCTACTTCATCACCTCGGGCGTCTACACGAACTGGCCCGTCGTGAACACGCCGGACCTCATCGCGCGCTTGTTCGTGGGCGTGGGCGCGGTCGGCATCTGGGACGAGCTGTTCTTCATCTGCACGGTGTTCGTGCTGCTGCGACGGCACTTCCCCGACCTCACCGCGAACCTCCTGCAGGCGATCGTGTTCGTCTCGTTCCTGTGGGAGCTCGGCTACCAGGCGTGGGGACCGCTGCTCACCGTGCCCTTCGCGATCGTCCAGGGCTTCCTCTTCCTGAAGACCCGCTCGCTCTGGTACGTCGTGACGGTGCACCTGCTCTTCGACGCCGTGGTCTTCGGCGTGCTCGTTCACGCGCACAATCCGTCGGCGGCATCCATCTTCCTGCTCTGACGCGCGTCCCGGGTGCTGGCGTCGCTGCACGGGCGCTGCCCAGGTGCGTTCTCTACCGTGGAGGGAGGACGCTCGATCGCGTCCCCGGACGAGGGATCAGTACCCGGAGCGCGACAAGACTGGCCAGGGAGCACAGCCATGTCGTGGATCGTTCTCATCGCATCCGGAATCCTCGAGGCGGTCTGGGCCACCGCGCTCGGCCGCTCGGAGGGATTCACCAGGCTCTGGCCGACCGTCGTCTTCGGCGTCGCGCTCGTGGCATCCATGGGCGGACTCGCGTTCGCGATGCGCGAGATTCCCACCGGTACGGCGTACGCGGTGTGGGTCGGGATCGGTGCGGCCCTCACGGTCGTCTTCGCGATGGCCACGGGCGCGGAGGCGCTCTCGCTGGTCAAGGTGCTGCTCGTGCTGGGGCTCGTCGGCTGCGTCGTCGGCCTCAAGCTGGTCGGTGACACCCACTGACCAGGGACTTTTCTGAATGTCAACCGGATGGAACGTTCGGTTTGATCCGCTACGATCTGGCTTCACTGCACTTGTCCGGGCCCGACACCGTCGTCACTCGCCCACATCTTCCTCTGTGAAAGGTTCCGAGTGAGCGCACCGCCGAGCGAGCTTGCCTCCCCGACACGTCCTTCGCGCGTCATCGAGCGACCGAGCCGATACCGCCGACTCGACCGTCTGCGCGGATCGCGCATCGGTCGTGCACTGCGGCAGTACGGCGAAGACGTCCTGCGTCCGCCGCAGGGCGCGGTGCCGGTGGAGCGCGGATCGTTCACCCGTGTCCTGCTGCTCTGGGCCGTCGCACGCGCGGTGAACTTCGGCTTCCTGTGGGGCTTCTACTCGATCGCCAAGGCCGCGCGCTGGGGCTTCGGTCCCGACAGCGAGCGCCTCGGCACCTTCTTCGACTACCTCACCGGCTGGGACGCCGACCGTTACGGTCAGATCGCCGCGCAGGGGTACCCGATGTCGCTCCCGATGAACGTGTCGGGTGACATCCTCCCCAACAACTGGGCGTTCCTGCCCGTCTTCCCCGGACTCGTCCGCGTTCTCTCGGATGCCACGGGCCTCGGGTGGCAGCCCATCGCGGTGCTCCTCAGCCTCGGCGCGAGCCTCGGGGCCACCTGGCTGCTCTTCCTCCTGCTGCGCACCGTCACCAAGCCCCAGCCGGCCTGGTGGGCGGTGGTGTTCTTCTCCTTCGCGCCGATGTCGTTCCTCTTCGTGATCGGCTACAGCGAGGGCCTGTTCATGGCGCTGATGTTCGGCGCGATGCTGCTCGCCATCAAGCGCATGTACCTGTGGATCCTCCCCATCGGACTCGTCACCGCGTACACGCGGCCGGGCGTCCTCGCCCTGGGGCTCGCTCTCGGGATCGTCTTCCTGGTTCGGTTCCTCCGTCGCCGCGTCGACCCGTTCCCCGTCCGCGAGTGGGCGTCGCTCATGGTGACCGGTGGCACGATCGCGATCGCGGGCCTGTCGTGGAACCACATCGCGCAGTACGTGACCGGGACGCACAACGCCTACATCCGCACCGAGCTCGGCTGGTGGCTCGACTACGTCGGCAACGACGCGTTCACGCCGTTCACGCCCTGGTTCCGCCAGGCGGGTACCCATCTCGGTGTCGTCGGCATCGTGCTGGTCATCGCCCTGATCGTCGCCTTCCTCGCGCTGATGTGGTCGCGTCCGGTCCGCCGACTCGGGCTCATGGTCGTCTCCTACGCCTTCAGCTACGGGGTCTACATCCTCGCGGTGTTCCTCCCGCAGCAGAGCACGTTCCGTCTGCTCATGCCGATGGCGCCGATGATGGCCGACGAGCGCTGGTCGTCGACCCCGCGTCGCCGTGCCGCGATCCTGGTCGGGTGCCTCGTCCTGCAGGTCGTCGCGATCCTTCTGCTCTGGACCCGCGGCAACCCGTGACCTGAACGAAGGACGAGGGGGCGACGCCGCGATGGCG
>NZ_LDRU01000046.1 GCF_001476285.1 Microbacterium testaceum
CCCGTCCCTCGTCCTCCGCTCGTCACGCCCCACCCCGCCCGCGGTTCTCGACGAACGTCTGATGCCCGCCGGGCCGCCGCGGGGTTGAGTGGTCGAGCCACGTTCGTGGCGCACTCGTCGAGACAAGGAAGCGGGCAACGTCATGGCATTCGTGACCACCGAAGATGGCGCAGAGATCTACTACAAGGACTGGGGGAACCCCGAGGCGCAGCCGATCGTGTTCCACCACGGCTGGCCCCTGTCGTCCGACGACTGGGACGCGCAGATGCTCTACTTCCTCGGCAAGGGCTTCCGCGTGATCGCGAGCGACCGGCGCGGTCACGGCCGCTCGTCGCAGATCGGCACCGGCCACGACATGGACCACTACGCCAGCGACGTCAGCGCCGTGGTCGAGCACCTCGACCTGCGCAACGCCGTGCACATCGGCCACTCCACCGGCGGCGGCCAGGTCGCCCGCTACGTCGCGAAGCACGGCGAGCCCCAGGGTCGTGTCGCCAAGGCCGTCCTGGTCGCGGCCGTCCCGCCGCTGATGCTGCAGCGCGACGACAACCCCGAGGGCACCCCGCTGTCGGTGTTCGACGGGTTCCGTGAGGCCCTCGCGGCCAACCGTGCCGAGTTCTTCGAGGCCGTGGCATCCGGACCCTTCTACGGATTCAACCGCGACGGCGTCACTCCCTCACAGCCGGTCATCGACAACTGGTGGCGCCAGGGCATGACGGGCAGCGCGGTCGCGCACTACGAGGGCATCAAGGCGTTCTCCGAGACCGACCAGGAAGCCGACCTCCGCGCCATCACCGTGCCGGTGCTCGTGCTGCAGGGCGACGACGACCAGGTCGTGCCGTACAAGGCCGCGGCGATCCGCCAGCACGAGATGCTCGCGAACTCGACGCTGAAGATCTACGAGGGCTACCCGCACGGCATGCTCACCACACACGCCGATGTGATCAACCCCGACATCCTCGCGTTCATCCAGCAGTAAAGAGCCGACGAGAGGCGCATTCCGGGGAATTCGGGGTGCGCCTCTCGCGCGTCGTGGGAGCGGTACCGTGTGTGTGAGAGGGCCACGCTGCCGCGGGCCCCGCCGACGTAGCGTGTGAGGACCCCCACCGGAACGCACGCGAGGAGTCGGGATGCATCCGCCGCAGATCGTGGACCAACTCTCGACCATGCTGGGCCGCCGGGTGCACCTGCGCGAGACGACGTACCCGGCGGTCGTCGACCGCGAGACGGTGTGCGTCGACGTCCCGTTCGGCCGGGGAGCGGCGTACCTCCGCATCGTCGGCGCGATGCAGAGCGAGCTCGGTCCGTTCGAGTGGGCGGTGATCGACGCCGCGGCGTACCTGCTCGACCTCGGGGCGGGCCTGGCCGCGTCGCGAGACACGGTGCTCACCGGACTGATGGATGCCGACCGCCGAAGGCGGCGCGAAGCCCTCGGGGAGGTGCGCGCCCGGCGGTGGGTCGACGGTCGGGCCGACGACCTCGACGTGCTCGTCGTCCGACTCGACCCGGCCCGCGAGCTCGCGGTCACCGCGTTCGGCCGGCACCTCGCGCTCACCCTCCACGGGGCGGTGCACTTCGTCGGCATCCGCGACGCGGCCGCCGTCTTCCTCGCCGCTCCCGTGCGCGACATCGACGACCTGACGGATGCCGTCGCCCGCGAGGCCGCCGTGCACGGGGTCGTGCCACGGGGTCTCGGAATGGCGACGTGCGGCGCGGTCGAGACCGACATCGACGCCGCGGTCGAGCGCGCGATCGCCTCCGCACGGCTGCGCGCGACCCTGCCCGACCAGGTCGCGTCGGTGCGCGCCGAAGACCTCGGCGGGTGGGCGCTCCTGCACACCGTGCCGCGCTCACGCCCGCTGCTGCACCAGGCGTGCCCGGCCGCCTTCGACCTCCTCGCGCTGGACGATCCGACGCCCCGAGAGACGGTCGAGGCGTACCTGGATGCCGCCGGGCGCGTGCCCGTGGCCTGCGAGAGGCTGCACATCCACCGCACGACGCTGTACTACCGGCTGGAGCACCTGCCCGAGTCGGTTCGCACCGCGCTCGCAGATGGTCTGCAGCGGACCACCCTGCACCTCGCGCTCAAGCTGCTCCGGCTGTGGGAGGAGGAAGCGTCCGAGGCGGCGGTGGTGCCGCTGCGCGAGGAGGGGTTGTTGCGGGCGTGACGGGTGTCAGAGATCGCGCAGGTACTCCGGTCGGGCGATCATCGCGTGGATGATCATCTCGTGGCCGTCGTCGAAGGTGAGGGTCACGAGCTCGAGTGTCCGACCCGCTGCTCCATGCCGATCAGCAACCAGCGACGGGGGTCGTCCTCGTCGTCGAGCGGCCATGGCGCGAGGACGTGGCTCGCGGCCTGCCGAACGGCGTCGTCGTTCAGCCGGTCGCGGTGATAGTGCTTTCGAGCAGAGCGATGCAGCTCAGGCAACGTGAGCCCACTCGCGCACGGCCGCGCGTATGGCTTCGGATCGCGACGTGATGCCCTCGGCTTCTGCTCGTCGCATCAACGCCGTCAATGTTTCAGCGTCGAGGCGGACGGTGGTCGCTTCGCCGGGACCGTTTCCGATCGCCGGTCGGCCTCGCGACGGCCGGGGAAGACGGGTGAGGTCGTAGCCCTCTTCGGCTTCGTCGGCCCAGGCCTGTACCTCGGAGTCGGTGACGCGCTTGCCGCGCAGGAGGTGGTCGCCCATGCGAATAACGTACACGAAAATGCGGTCGGTGGGGAGGGTGACCCCGTACGGTCACGCGCCGCCGAAACGCTCCGTCCGCACGCGCAGCGGCGGATGGCCGACGGCGACCACCGCGTCGGCCGTCGCCTCGACGAACGCGGTCGGTCCGCAGATGAAGATGAGGGGTCGCTCCGCGGGCGGAATCGTCAGGCGCTCGAGCTCGGCCATCGACACGCGCCCCGCGGCCCGCGGCGATCCGGGCGGGGCGAGGCGCGTGTGGATCCACTCGGTCGGGATGCCGAGGGCCCCGAGCCGGTCGATCTCGTCGGCGTACATGGCATCCGGTGCCGAACGCACCGAGTACAGCAACCGGAACGGCTGGGAGGTGCCCGCGGCCGCGCGCGCCCGGGCGATCGAGAGGAGCGGGACGATGCCCGAGCCGCCGGCGATGAGCTGCACGGGGGAGGGGTCGCTCTCGTGCCACACGAAGTACTGACCGAGCGGGCCCTTCACCTCGAGGAAGTCGCCGGGACGCACCTCTTCGACGAGGTAGGGCGAGACCTCGCCGTCCTCGACCTCGTCGACGGCGAGCTCGACGCTGTTCCCGGGGCCGAAGCTCGCGATCGAGTACGAGCGCTCGGCCTGGTAGCCGTCTTCGGCGGTGAGGCGGATGTCGAGGTGCTGCCCGGGGAGGCTCCCCGTCCAGCCCGGGACGTCGAGCACGAGCGAGCGGGCGTGCGCGGTGAGGCGGGTGACCGACGCGACGTGCGCCGGCAGCCAGGGCGTCGCCGTCACCAGTACCGCTCTTCGCGCCACGGATCGCCGTGCATGTTGTAGCCGTTCTGCTCCCAGAAGCCGGGATCGTCGCGCGGTTGCATGACGAGGCCGCGCACCCACTTCGCGCTCTTCCAGAAGTAGAGGTGCGGCACGAGCAGGCGCGCGGGCCCGCCGTGCTCGGGCGTGAGCGGCTTGCCGTCGAACTCGAAGACGACCCAGGCCTTGCCGCCCATCAGGTCTTTCACCGGCACGTTCGTCGTGTATCCGCCGTACGAGTGCGCCATCACCGAGGGGGCGGCGCTGTCGATGTCTGCCAGCAGCGTGTCGACCGAGACCCCGCGCCACGACGTGCCGAACTTCGACCATCGGGTCACGCAGTGGATGTCGGTGCGCACGTCTTCGATCGGCAGCGCGTGGATCTCGTCCCACGTCCACGTCGTCGTCGCGCCCGTCTCGGTGCGGATCGCGAACTGCCAGTCGTCGAGCCGGATGCGAGGGGTCGGGCCCGCGGACAGCACGGGGAAGTCGTGCGTGAGGTATTGCCCCGGGGGAAGTTGCGGGTCGGACGCGCGCCGGCGTGCACCGAAACCCCTGCTGAACTCGGCCATGACGCCTCCTCGCCCCGACCCTACTCGGGGGCGCCGACACCCGGCTTCGACAATTGACGGACGGGTCAGGCGCCCTGCCACACCGAGGCGCGGGCCGAATGCGCCGCGAGAGCCGCGAGGCGTTCGCGCGGGACGCGGAGGCGACTCAGCTGGATGAGACCTTGGGATGCCAAGACCGTGCGTTCGGCGTGCGCGGCGGCCTCCTCGGCATCCAGGATCAGGTCCTGCTCGGCCGCCGTCCGCAGGAACGTCTCCGCCAGCACGCGCTCCATCCGCGCGGTCGTCGCCGCGGAGATGTCGAGCACCTCGGGGAAGCGATCGCCGAGCTCGACGATCGTGTTGAGCATGAGGCATCCGCGTCGATCCGCGGACGAGCCGCACTCGTCGACCACCCGCTGGAGGAACTGCCCGGCCACCACCGCGAGATCGGTGCGCGGCGCGGAGGTCGCCTCGGCCACGAACGCCACGCGCCCCTCGCAGTACCGGCGGAAGACGCAGAGGAACAGCCCGAGCTTGCTCGCGTAGGCCGCGTACAGGCTGCTCGTGCCGACTCCGGATGCCACGGCCACGTCTTCCATCGAGGTGCGGTCGTATCCGCGCGACCAGAACAGCTCCTGCGCAGCATCCAGGAGCTCGTCTTCGTCGTATCGCCGGGGTCGACCCACGCGGCCACGGTACCCGCTGCACCCCCGGCCTTCTCAACGGGCACGTCCTGTTCTCGCGCAATCGTGTCCGTTTGCGTCGCACGGTCCGGCGGGGCCGCGCGGAGAATTGGAGCGACCGTTCCATTACTCGGCGGAGGATGCGCGTGACGACCTCGAGTGGCCCGCTGGCCGAGTTCCTGCGCGACCGACGCGAGTCGCTCACACCCGCGCAGGTCGGGCTGTCGGACTCGTCGCGCCGCCGCGTCCGGGGCCTGCGTCGCACCGAGGTGGCCGAGCTCGCCGGGATCAGCGCCGACTACTACCTGCGCATCGAGCAGGGTCGGGGGCACCGCCCCTCGGCGGAGGTGCTCAGCGCTCTCAGCCGCGCGCTCCTTCTCGACGTGTACGGCGACGAGCACCTGCACCGCGTCGCCAATCTGTCGGCGGGGCACGAGGCGCCGACCGTCAGCGACGAGGTCCCCGCGGGCATCCGCGCGCTGCTCGACCTGCACCCCGAGACGCCGGCGTACCTGTCGAACGGCACCCTCGACGTGATCGGGGTCAACGAAGCGGGCCGGTTGCTCGCGCCCGGGGGTCTGCGACCGGGACTCAACCTCGTGATGTCGGTGTTCGAGCACTATCCCGACCCGCACTCGGAGTCGCACTGGCGGCGCACCGCGAGCAACCTCGTCGCGTCGCTGCGGTACCACGCCGATCCGCGCAGCCCCCGGCTGCGCCACATCGTCGACACGCTCAGCGCGACCGACCCGCGCTTCGTCGAGCTGTGGCAGAGATGCGAGGTGCGGCCGCACACGAGCTCGTGGCCGCTGGTGTACATCGAGTCCCACGGGTGGGTGGGCCTGCGAAGCGAGACGTTGGCGATCCCGGCATCCCGTGGCTGCACGATGACCCAGTTCTTCGCCGAACCGAACACCCCCGGGGTCGAGGCGCTGCGCGACCTCGTGCGGCGGGCGTACGGCCGGGCGTGACGGGCGTACGGCCGGGCGTGACGGGCG
>NZ_LDRU01000047.1 GCF_001476285.1 Microbacterium testaceum
GCGGGACGCCCCGCGGACGACCACGCCCCCACCCCTGACGCGGGCATCGACGCCGACCCCGACGTCTCGCGGGGCGTCACGCACGCGCAGAACCCCTCGGTTCCCGAGGGCGCCGTGTGGACCGAGCACTACCTGCCGTCCTCCGTCGCGAATCGCAACGGCGACCCGGTCGAGCTGCACGCCGACGTCCTTCGCCCGGCGGGTCTGCCGGCGGATGCCCGCACTCCGGTGATCCTCATCAGCGGCCCCTACCTCTCGCACGCGGGACAGCAGGCCGACGAGGGCAAGTCGTTCACCGGTCCCTCGATGCGCCACCGCGCCTTCATCGACGACGGCGGCCTGTTCGCCGCCGGCTACACCGTCGTGTTCGGGGACCTGCGCGGTTTCGGGGGAAGCTCCGGATGCTACGACTTCAGCGGTCCGGGCGAGCAGGCCGACGTGCGCGCGTTCGTGGAGTGGGCGGCATCCGCCCCGTGGTCGACGGGTCGCGTCGGAATGTACGGGAAGTCGTACGACGCCGTCACGGGCCTCATGGGTCTCGCCGACCGGCCCGCGGGTCTCGCGGCGGTCGTCGCGCAGGAGCCGTCGTGGAACCTCTACGACTACCTCTACGAGAACGGCATCCCCGCCGAGAACAACCGCACGACGATCGACGCGTACAACGGCATCGCGGCCCTCCCCGGGATCGATCACCCGGGGACCGTGGACGGCGTCGTGATCCCGCCCGACACCGAGCGCTACCGGACCAACGCCGCGTACGAGCAGACCCACCCCGAGTGCGCCGCCGGCATCCTGGCCGACACCCTGGCATCCGATCCCTCCTCGCCCTTCTGGAGCGCCCGCAACACCGCGCAGCACGCCGAGGGCTCGACCGTCCCCCTGTTCCTCACGCAGGGCTGGACCGAGAGGAACACGCGTCCCGAGGGCATGGCGGAGTTCCTGGACGCCGTCGACGGCCCGGTGAGCGCGTGGGCGGGGCCCTGGGACCACTACTCCGGCAACGACGTCGACGACGAGGGCCGTCTGAAGATGGGCCGGGCCGGATGGGTGGACGAGGTGCGGGCGTTCTTCGACGCTCACCTGAGGGGAGCGCCGGCCCCGGACCCCGCCTGGGCGCTGCAGGACAACGAGGGGCACTGGCGCCTGCAGTCGTCGTGGCCCGGCGTCACGCGCGAGGTCACCGCTCCTCTCGCGCCCGGCTCCTACGTCGACACCGGCCGCGGCGCCGATGCTCTCCCCGCGGGCGACGAGGGAGACGGGTCGTTCTTCGGCACCGCACCGCGCGACGCGCAGACCATCGGGGCCTCGCAGACGCTCTCCGACCCCGTCGACGAGCCGACGCGGCTCAGCGGCAGGGCGTCCCTGAACCTCCGCACCCAGGGGGCGGGCATCGCGCACGCGCGACTGTGGGACGTCGAGCCCGACGGTGTGCCGACGCTCATCGTCGAAGAAGCGGCCCCGCTGGACGCGTCGGGGACGACCCGCCTGCACCTGCGCAACGTCGAGTGGACGCTCGCGCCCGGGCACGCACTGCTCGTCACGGTCGGAACGACCGATTCCCTCGCCTGGCGCCCCTCGCCAAGCGAGCAGACCGTCACGATCGAGAGCGGCGAGATCACGCTCCCGCTGCAGTCGACGGCCGGCGACGTGCCGACCGAGGGGCAACCGGCCCCCTTCCTGGCGACGTACCTCGAGGACGCCCGCTGGCCCGTCCCGATCGCGGCGACGCCCAGCTTCTCCCTGGCGGAGACCTCCCCCACCCCCATCCCGACCCCCTCGGCATCGGGCGCAGCGCCCGCACGCCTGGCCGAGTCGGGGATGCCGTCGAGCCCGGGCCTCGCCGTCGGGGGCGCCGCGGCGCTCCTCGCGGGAGCCCTCCTCATCGCGTTGAGGCGTTCGCGCGTGAGCCGGATCGCGGCGCGGGCGAGCGCGGCAGCCGGGCGCAGTTCCCGGACGTGACCCGCTGTTTCGTCGTGAGTCCAGCCCGGGGCGGGACGCCCGTGCGCGCGAATAGAATTCCTGGATGACCGCTCGCCTGCTCTACGTCTGCGCCCGCCCGCAGCGCGATGCGGCCGTGGCCGAGTGGGCGTCGTTCCGCGACGGGCTCGGGGTGAACGACGACGATCTCGTGCACCACGACCTCGTCCGTGAGCCCCTCCCCCGGGATCTCGAGCGCTTCGCCGCCGTGGTCGTGGGCGGGAGTCCCTTCAACGTCACCGATCCCGACAAGACCGACGAGCAGCGCCGTCTCGAGCGCGACCTCGAGCGCCTGGCGGCCACCGCGATCGAGGGGCGCACGAGCGCGATGTTCACGTGCTTCGGTATCGGCGTCGTCACGCGCATGCTCGGCGGCGAGGTCACCCTGAACACCCCCGAGGGCACCGGGCCCGCCGAGATCGCGCTGACCGATGCGGGTCGTGACGACGACCTATTCGGCATCCTCGCCCCTCGTTTCCAGGCGCTGACCGCGCACAAAGAGGGAACGGCGAGCGTGCCTCCCGGGGCGACGCTCCTCGCCGAGAACGCGGCCTGTCCGGTGCAGGCGTACCGCGCCGGGGCCGGCCTGTGGGCGACGCAGTTCCACCCCGAGCCGACCGCCGAGGCGTTCGTCGCCCGGATGGAGGTCTACCGCGACGCGGGCTACTTCGACGCCGAGGCGTTCGACCAGGTCTCGGCGCACGTGCGCACGGCCTCGGTCGAGCAGCCCACCCTGCTGCTGCGGTCGTTCGCCGCGCGGGCCGTCGCGGCCTGACCCTTCCGCGGGCCGTCGCGGCGTGCCCCGTCACGCGAGCCGTCAGGCGGAGTCCATGCCCGACACGCCGCCCCGCCGACCCGCTCCACGGCGTGTCCGCCCCCAACTCCGCACGACGGTCCTGCCACCCCGCCGCGCCGTCAGGCGGAGTCCATGCCCGACACGCCCAGACACCCGCCCCTCGCACGGCGTGTCCGCCCCCAACTCCGCACGACGGCGCGGGCCGGATGCCGCGATGTCAAGCCCGAACCGCGAATCTCGCTAGCTTATCTAGGCTTTTGCCCATGAACGTAGAAGCTCCATGGCGGGGGAACAACCTCGCCCGTCAGATCGTCGTCCTCTCCGCCCTGTCGTTCATGATCATCGCGGCGGTGATCGGCGCCGGCGCCTTCGGCAACACCGCGGTCGAGGACCAGCAGGACGGAGCGCTCAGCACGAACGGGTCGTACCTCGCCCCCGCGGGGCCGGCGTTCTCGATCTGGTCGGTGATCTACCTCGGCCTCATCGCCTACGCGATCTGGCAGGCCCTCCCGCGCCAGCGCACGAACCGGCGCCAGCGCGCGCTCGGCTGGCTCATCGCGCTGACCATGACCCTCAACGGTCTGTGGCTCGTCACCGCGCGTTTCGGCACCCTCTTCCTCACGGTCGTCGTCATCGTGCTGCTCCTCGCCGCCCTCGGCTGGACCTTCCGCGTCGCCGTCCGCACGCGCGAACCGCGCGGCGGCGTGGTCGACTCGATCCTCATCGACGGCGTCACGGGCCTTCACCTCGGCTGGGTCACCCTGGCCACGGTCGCCAACACGGCTGCCTGGCTCACGACCATCGCCCCCGCGTCGTGGGAGAAGGCGGCGGATGCCATCGGAATCGGGGTTCTGGTCGTGGTGGGCCTCATCGGCCTGGCGATCGCGTGGCAGAGCTCGTGGCGCCTCACCCCGGCCCTCGCGCTGGCATGGGGACTGAGCTGGCTCGCGGTCGAACGCTTCGGCGGCGAGCCGCGGAGCACCGGGATCGGGGTGATGGCGATCATCGTGGCCGCCTTCGTGCTCCTGCCGCCCGCGGTCATCCGCATCCTGCGCCTGCTCCGCCCGTCGGTCGACTGACGTCTCCCGAACCTCGTCCCACTCATGGCTGGTTGCAGCCCCTCTAACCAGCCATAAGTGGGACACTCTCCGCTAAAAGTGGGACGAGGCAGAAGAGAGCTGGGACGAAACAACGCCCCGCCCGACCTCGAGGTCGAGCGGGCCGCATCACGGCGAACAGCGCAGAACCTGCAGAACGACGGCCCCGCTCCCGAAGGAGCGGGGCCGTCGCGTCAGATCAGACAGCCGGAGCCGCGATCGCGCTCGCTCCCGCCGGGACGGTGAGCTCCGCACCCTCGAGCAGCACGCCCTCCGCCGTGGCCAGAAGCACGCGGGCGCCGGAGGAGACGGATGCCGAGGCCTCGGCATCCGAGAGGTTGACGACGACCACGAGGTCTCCGCGACGAAGCTCGTACACCCGACCGCCCGTCGCCTCGCGCGCCGCGGCCGACAGGCCCACGCGGGAGGGGTCGGTGAGTTCCGGGCGCTCCCGGCGGAGCTTCGCCAGCTCGCGGTACAGGCCGAGCAGCTGCGCGTGATCGCCCTCGCCGACCTCGTCCCAGTCGAGCTTCGAGTTCTCGAACGTCGAGGGGTCCTGCGGGTCGGGGACCGTAGATTCGTCCCACCCCATCTTCGCGAACTCGGCGATGCGGCCCTCGGCGGTGGCCTTGCCGAGCTCGGGCTCGGGGTGCGAGGTGAAGAACTGCCAGGGCGTCGACGCGCCCCACTCCTCGCCCATGAACAGCATCGGCGTCCCCGGGGCGGTGAGCGTCAGCACGGCGGCCGCGGCGAGGCGGTCGTAGTCCAGCGACTGCGACAGACGGTCGCCCGCGGCACGGTTGCCGATCTGGTCGTGATCCTGGGCGAAGGTCACGAGCCGCCAGTTGGGCACGGCATCCGGGATGGGCTTGCCGTGCTTCTCCTCGCGGAACGACGAGTAGGTTCCGTCGTGGTAGAAACCGCCCTCACTCACCTTGCGGAACGCGTCGAGATCGGCGAAGTCCTCGTAGTACCCGATCGTCTCGCCCGTCAGGGCCACGTGGGCGGTGTGGTGCCAGTCGTCCGACCACTGCGCGGTCAGCCCGTAGCCGCCGGCCTCGCGCGGCAGGATCAGCTTCGAGTCGTTCATGTCGCTCTCGGCGATGGTCGTGAGCGGGATGCCGCGGTGCGCCGACAGAGCGTCGGTGCGCTCGGCGATCTCCTGCAGCACATGCGGGTCGCGGTGATCGAGCAGCGCGTGCACCGCATCCAGGCGCAGACCGTCGACGTGGTAGTCGCTCATCCACATCAGCGCGTTCTCGACGATGTAGGAACGCACCGCGTCCTCGTCGAGGTTGACCGAGTCGCCCCACGTGTTGCGGCTGCCCTCGCGGAGGTATTCGCCGAACTCGGGCAGGTAGTTGCCCGAGGGGCCGAGGTGGTTGTAGACGACGTCCTGGATGACCGCGAGGCCGGCCGCGTGCGCCGCGTCGACGAAGCGCTGGTACGCCTCGGGCCCGCCGTAGGCCTCGTGCACGGTGTACCAGAGCACCCCGTCGTAGCCCCAGTTCCAGGTGCCGTTGAAGCCGTTGACCGGCAGCAGCTCGACGTGGGTGACGCCGAGGTGGACGAGGTGGTCGAGGCGCCCGATCGCGGCATCCAGGGTCCCCTCGGGGGTGAAGGTGCCGAGGTGCAGCTCGTAGATGAGGCCGCCCGCGAGCTGCTTGCCTGTCCAGCTCGCGTCGTTCCAGGTGTAGACGCTCGGGTCGAACCAGGCCGAAGCCTCGTGCACGCCGCCCGGCTGACGCCGTGAGCGCGGATCGGGGCGCAGGTCGTCGCCGTCGCCGAGGACGAAGCCGTACCGCTCGCCGTCCGCGAGGTCGACCGGGGCTGTCCACCACCCGTCGGCGGCGGACTCCATCTCGACGTCTCCGACGACGGAGTCACCGCTGTCGTCGAGGCGGCGCAGCCGCACCCGGTCTGCTTTGGGTGCCCAGACGTCGATGCTCATGGATGTTCCTTCGTTCGCGAGGGGTTCGGTGATGCGGGCGGCCACAGCAAGGCCCCCGCGACGGTCAGAAGATCAGCAAGGCCACCGGGTAGTACGCCAGGAGATCGGCCAGCGCGGTGGGCCCGCCCGTGAACGAGCGACCGGTCAGCACGTCGATGAGGGGCACGTCCGGAAGCAGCACGACCGTGTCGCGCCATCCCCCCGCCGCCGCCAGGCCGTGGGGCAACCGCGTCGCGACGGCGAACACGCCACCGCGGTCGAAGGCGACGACATGATCGGATGCCGCCCCCGCGGCCTCCAGCGGACGGTAGATCTCAAGCGGGTGCTCGCGACGCAACCGCAGCGCCCGTGAGGTCACGAGCAGCTTGGCCGCGCCCGTGTCATCCACCGCGGGGAAGGCCGCGCCGGGCGCATCGAGCGAGGCGAGCATGCGACGTCGCTCGGCGAAGTCCACCGCGCGACGGTTGTCGGGGTCGACCAGCGACTGCTCCCACAGCTCCGAGCCCTGGTAGACGTCGGGGACACCCGGGCCCATGATCTGCAGAAGCTTCGCCGAGAGACCGTTCGACCAGCCCGCGGGCGAGATCTCGTCGACGAACGCGCGCACCCGCTCGGCGGCGGGGCCGGTCGCCGCGTCGACGACCGCGTGCATGCGCTCCTCGAAGGCGTCGTCCTGCTCCCACCAGCCGGTGACCTCGCTCGCCTCGCGCGCCGCCTTCTCGGCGTAGGCGTGCAGGCGCTCGCGATAGACCTTCAGCCCCTCGGCAGTGGAGGCGGATGCCGGCCACGCACCCACGATCGCCTGCCACAGCAGATTGTCGAACGGTCCGTGCCCGGTCGAGGCGATTCCGCGGAACTCGCCCAGCACCTCGGCCCAGCGCTCCGGGATCTCGGCGAGCACCGCGATGCGGGCGCGCGTGTCCTCGCCGCGCTTGGTGTCGTGCGTCGACAGGGTCGTCATCGCGGTCGGCCACGACGCGTGGCGGAGCGCCTGCGCGGTGTGGAAGCCCGCGACGTCGAGGGAGAACTCCCCCGGGTCGCCGCCCACCTCGGTCAGCGAGCCCAGGCGCGTGTAACGGTAGAACGCCGTGTCCTCGACGCCCTTGGCCATGACCGGACCGGTCGTCTGCTGGAACCGCCACGCGACCTCGCGGCTGGTGTCGGCGAGCACCGGCACGAGCTTCTCGATCACGTCGCCCAGCTCGGGTCGGCGCACCTCGGCTTCGCCCGCGGCGGCGTCGAGGTGGGCGCGACCGGCGGGAAGGTAGGAGCGGTAGACGGGGAAGCACGCGAGGATCTCCGCGAGCGCGTCCTGCAGCACGTCGGCCCCGAACTCCTCACGGAGCTCGGCGGGAAGCCCCCGCACCAGGCGCCGGATCTCCGACACCTGGATCGAGTCGGCGATCCTGCGCTTGGTGTCGTGGATGAGGTCGTGCCACCCGGTGAGTGGCGCGAGGTCGCTGTCGGCGCGCAGGCGCGCGTCGAGCGCGTCGAGCGCCGCCTCCCCCGCGGGGTCGGTGAGGACGCGGTCGATCTCGGCGAGCGCGTCGTAGCCGGTGGTCCCCGCGGTCTTCCACCACGAGGGCAGCGCCTCGCCGTGCTCGAGGATCTTCTCGCCGAGGACGTACCCGACCTCACCCTCGCCCGCTTCCTCGAGCGCGACCGCGAGCCGGTCGAGGTAGCCGCCCGGGTCGACGAGGCCGTCGGGGTGGTCCACGCGCAGGCCGTCGGCGAGGCCCTCGCGCACCCACCGCAGGATCTCGGCGTGCGTCGCCTGGAACACCTCGGGCAGCTCGACACGGACACCCGCCAGGGTCGTCACGGCGAAGAACCGACGGTAGTTGAGGTCCTCCGCTTCGTCCTGCCAGAAGCGCAGCTCGAAGTTCTGCGCGTCGAGCAGAGCGACGATGGCGTCGCGAGCCCCCGAGGCCGCGGCATCCGTCCCCGTCCCCGGCGCGACCGGGAAAGCGTGGTCGTAGTACCGGATCACGCCGTCGGGAGCGTCGTCGGCCGGAGTCGGGTCGTACGAGATCTCGCCGATCACCGCGTCGAGGTCGTCACCGAGCACGGGTACGCGCACCTTGCCGCCCCCGAACTCCCAGTCGATGTCGAAGGAGTCCGCGTACGCCGAGGCGCGGCCCTGGCGCAGCACGTCCCACCACCAGGCGTTCGTCCGCGGCTCCGAGACGCCCATGTGGTTCGGGACGATGTCGATCAGGATGCCGAGGCCCTCCCCGCGCGCGGCTTCCGCGAAGCGCGCGAGGCCCTCGGCACCGCCGCGTGCGGGGTCGACCCGCGTGACGTCGACGACGTCGTACCCGTGGTCGGACCCCGGAGTGGCCTCGAGCAGCGGCGACAGGTACGCCCACGAGACCCCGAGGTCACGGAGATATCCCGTGACCTCGGCAGCGTCGTCGAGGGTGAACGATTCGCGGATCTGCAGGCGGTAGGTCGAAAGCGGATGCCGCATCTCGGTCACAACTCCGGTTTGGGCGCCTGGCCCGGCAGGTCATCGGGGCCGACCACCTGGATCTGGGCGGTCAGCGAGGCGGCCACGGAGTGGTCGACCTCGGGCTCGGGGAGGTGGTGCTCCCGCAGCACGATGAGCGACTTGGGCTCGATCGGCAGCGTCTCGCCCGGGCTCAGCGGCTCGGTGTTCGCGCGCTCCCCCGCGGTATCGACGTAGGCGTCCCACTCGGGGGCGTACTCGAAGTCCGGCAGGACGAAGTCGACGGGCTCGTCACCGGCGTTGAACAGCACGAGGAAGTGGTCGTCGCTGATCGACTCGCCGCGACGATCGCGCTCGCGGATGCCCTGGCCGTTGAGGAACACTCCGACAGCGCGACCGAAGCCGTTGTCCCAGTCCTCCGGCTGCATGAGCGAGCCGTCGGGACGCAGCCACACCACGTCGGGGATCGGCGCCCCCTCCTCCATCTTCACGGGACGGCCGTCGAAGAAGCGGCTGCGGCGGAAGGTGGGGTGCTGCTTGCGCAGCCGCGCGAGGGCCGCGGTGAACTCGATGAGCGGGTGGTCGACGTTCGACCAATCCACCCACGTGATCTCGTTGTCCTGCGCGTAGCCGTTGTTGTTACCGCCCTGCGTGCGACCGAGCTCGTCGCCGTGCAGCAGCATCGGCACGCCCTGGCTGAGCAGGAGGGTGGCGATGAAGTTGCGCTGCTGCTGCGCGCGACGCTTGAGCACCTCGGGGTCGTCGGTGGGACCCTCGATGCCCATGTTGCTCGAGCGGTTGTGCGATTCGCCGTCGTTGTTGTCCTCGCCGTTGGCCTCGTTGTGCTTCTCGTTGTACGACACGAGGTCGCGGAGGGTGAAGCCGTCGTGCGCGGTGACGAAGTTGATGGATGCCACGGGGAAGCGCCCCGAGTGCTCGTACAGGTCGGCGGACCCCGTGAGGCGCGATGCGAATTCGGCGAGCGCCTGCGGCTCGCCACGCCAGAAGTCGCGGACGGTGTCGCGGTACTTGCCGTTCCACTCGGTCCACTGGGGCGGGAAGTTTCCGACCTGGTAGCCGCCGGGACCGACGTCCCACGGCTCGGCGATGAGCTTGACCTGAGAGACCACCGGATCCTGCTGCACGAGCTCGAAGAAGGTCGCGAGCTTGTCCACCTCGTAGAACTCGCGCGCGAGGGTCGAGGCGAGGTCGAAGCGGAAGCCGTCGACGTGCATCTCGAGCACCCAGTACCGCAGCGAGTCCATGATGAGCTGCAGCGTGTGGGGGTTGCCCACATTCATGCTGTTGCCGGTGCCGGTGTAGTCGGTGTAGTACCGCTTGTCGTCGTCTTCGAGGCGGTAGTAGGCCTCGTTGTCGATGCCGCGCATCGACAGGGTCGGGCCCATGTGGTTGCCCTCGGCCGTGTGGTTGTAGACCACGTCGAGGATGACCTCGATGCCCGCCGCATGCAGCGCCTTGACCATGGCCTTGAACTCCTGCACCTGCTGACCGTGATCGCCGGTCGAGGAATAGGTGTTCTGGGGCGCGAGGAACGCGATGGTGTTGTAGCCCCAGTAGTTCGACAGCCCCTTCTCTTCGAGGGTCGAGTCGTTGACGAACTGATGCACCGGCATCAGTTCGATCGCGGTGACGCCGAGCTTGCGCAGGTGGTCGATCACCGCCGGGTGCGCGATGCCCGCGTAGGTGCCGCGCAGCTCTTCCGGAACGTCGGGGTGCAGCTGGGTCAGACCCTTCACGTGGGCCTCGTAGATGAACGTCTCGGAGTAGGGGGTCTTGGGCTGGCGATCGCCCGACCAGTCGAAGAACGGGTTGATGACCACGCCCTTCATCATGTGCGCGGCGGAGTCCTCGTCGTTGAACGAGTCGGGATCGCCGAACTCGTAGCTGAAGACGGGCTGGCCCCAGTCGACCTGCCCTTCGACCGCCTTCGCGTAGGGGTCGAGCAGGAGCTTGCTGGCATTGAACCGCTTGCCGTTCGCGGGGTCGTACTCCCCGTGGACGCGGTACCCGTAACGCTGCCCCGGTTGGATGTTCGGGAGGTACGCGTGCCAGACGAATGCGTCGACGTCGATCAGCTCGAAGCACGTCTCCGTTCCGTCCTCGTCGAAGAGGCAGAGCTCGACCTTCTCTGCTCCTTCGCTGAACAGGGCGAAGTTCGTCCCGTTACCGTCGTAAGTGGCCCCGAGGGGATAACTGGATCCTGGCCATACCTGCTGCACGTCGCTCACGATAGACCAGCGTTGTTTCGCCGACGGGGCGCGTCATGGCTGTTGACACCCGCCCCGGCCCCGACTATGCGCGCTCGGGCGGATGCCGCAGCAGCTCGACGCGCTCGTCGAGGTAGCGCTCGAGCGGCAGGAAGCCGCCCGCTGCGCTCCAGCGCACGAGCACCTCTCCGCCGCGTACCGCGAGCGGCGTCGAACGTTCACCGAGGGCGGTGAGGTCGATCGGATGCCATTCGATGTGGACCGTCTCCCCCTCGGGGACTCCTCCGCGCGCGGCCGCGGCCGCGAGTTCCGCTCGTCGGCGCTGCGACTCGGCCGCGAATCCCCGGCGCACCTCGGCGCGCGAACGCACGATGTCGCCGGTGGCGAGCACGGCGTCGTCGGTGAGCAGCAGTACGCCGAGGTGCCACGCGGTCCCCCGCGGCACGATGCGCGGCGGACGAGGGATGCCGAGAACCCGGCGCCCCTCCTGGAGCTCGCCGAGCCGTTCGCGCGGTGCGTCCGCCAGACGTGCCCGCACCTCGTCGAGGAGTGTCGCGATCACGCATCCGTCCCTTCCGCACGGGCGGCCTCGGCCCGTTCCACCGCGCGCTGCGCGACGCGCGCCGCCGCGGCGGCTTCCTTCTGCTCGCTCTCGCGCTGTCCGACGACGGCATCCGCATCGGCGGCGTCAGCCTCGGCGCGCGCTAAATCGGCTCGCAGCCCCTCGACGCGCTCGCGCGCGCGATCGGCGCGTTCCCGAGCCGTCGCGAGGCGGCGGTCAGCGGCCGCGCTCTCTCGCGCAGCGTCGGCGTGCGCGCGTTCGGCCTCGCGTACCGCGCGCTCCGCAGCCTTGCGGGCCCGCCGAGCGGCGAGATCGTCGCGTGGCGGGGACGCGGCCACCCCCTGCGGCACGGACCCCGCGACGGCGTCGCCGAGGCCGCCGGCGTCGAGAGTCGCCAGATCGATCGGCGAGACCAGCCGCCCCGTGAGCACGGCCGCGGCGACCTCAGGATCCACCACCGCGGCGTTCACCGTCTTCTCCACCGATTCCGCCATCGCCGCGCTGAGCGGCGTCCCCGCTTCGGCGGCGAGCTCGCCGGCGCGCCGCGCCAGGGCGGCGACCAGCTGGCGCCGTTGCTTCCCGAGACGCGCGAGCTCGGCGGCATCCAGGTCGTCCTGCGCCTCCTGCAGGGCCCGCGAGAGCTCGACCGCTTCGCCGAGGCGACCGTCGCGGACGAGCAGGTTGACCGCCCACGCGGCCACCGTCGGCTTGCGCAGCTTCGCGATCCGACGGCCCACCGGTCCCGCCGCGGCGGCTGCCCGCTCCGCGCGCGCGGCGGTGAACCGCGCGGGCGGCAGGGCGAGCAGGTCAGCCGCCGCTTCGTCGACGAGCGCGTCGTCGTCGCTCCGCGCTGCGCCGGTCATTGCTCCATTCTGACCGTCGGGTCAGATCGAGACCACCCCGGGCCGGGGCCCGCGGATCTCACGGTGGAGGCGCTCCATGCGGGTGTCGAGCTCGGCGGCGGTGTCGGCGGCATCCTTCAACTGATCGAGCAGATCGGCCGGAACGAGGCGGTCGTACTTGTAGTAGATCTTGTGCTCCAGGCTCGCCCAGAAGTCCATGGCGATCGTCCGGAACTGCACCTCGACCGGCACCTGGACCCTGCCCGTCGAGAGGAAGACGGGCACCTCGACGATGACGTGGAGGCTCTTGTACCCGTTGGCCTTGGGGCGGGCGATGTAGTCCTTGACGTCTCGGACGGTGATGTCGTCCTGCTGGGTGAGCAGGTCGGACAGTCGATAGGCGTCGTCGATGAAACTGCATGTGACCCGGATGCCGGCGATGTCGGTGATCGCGGCGCGAATCGAGTCGAAGTCGGTGTCGATCCCCTTACGACGCACCTTGTCGACGAGGCTGTCCGGCGTCTTCACGCGGCTCGAGACGTGCTCGATCGGGTTGTAGTCGTGCATCTCCTGGAACTCTTCGCGCAGGATCGCGATCTTCGTGTCGACCTCGGCGAGCCCGAAACGGTATTCCATGAGGAATCTCTGGAACTCGTCACGCATGGCGCGGAGAGCCGCACTCGAGACGGTGATCTGCTGATCGTCCAGCGAATCGGCCATGCGACCGACCGTATCGAGCGGAGATACGAGCGTCCTGTGAGCGTCACGCGCGCGGAGGCTCGTCCTTCCGCGGCACCAGCTCGCCATCCACCACGTCGATTCCCACCAGCCCGTCGAAGACGTCGGGGAGGTCGGCGGAGTCGGCGGGGCCATCGCCGGGTTCCATCGGAGACGGGGGGTATCGGTCTTTCACGGCGCTGTCCTTCCGTGGAGTCCTTCTACGGTGGCAGCACCCCACGCTCCGACCGGGCGGCTTGACACTCTCGGACGCACGGCGTATTCGCGGTGAGGCCGCGCGGTTAGTGTGGAGCCATGGGGACGATCATTTACGGAAGCTCGACGACCGTTCACATCGAGGATCGCGCGCTGGCGCACCTCAAGGTCGTCATCTCGACGAAGCTCCGCCGCGGTGAGAGCTTCACCCTGTCGTGGCGCCACCCCGACGAGGAGCCACGCGGCCGGAGCACCCTGTGGCTCCACCCGGCGATCCCGCTGCGGTTCGTCTTCGACGACGCCGAACCGACGAAGCTGAGCCGGGAGTGGATCGAGCGTCTCTCGGAGTCGGCGAACTCGTCGGGCGGAATCATGCTGGTCGCCGAAGACATCGCCCCCTCGCGCGACACGAAGAGCGACAGCTCGACCCGCTGAGGTCAGCCCTCTTCAGAGACGCTGTCCTCGGACGGCTCGGGCGTGATCGCCAGGCCGTTGGGTCCGGATGCCGCGAGCATCAGGTCTTCGACCCACACGCGGTTGATGCGCGGCGGACGGCTGCCGTAGAAGTGGAACTGGATCGGCACGGAGGGGTGCATCCAGAAGCTGCGGCGACCGCTGCCGTCTCCCACCTCGACGTCGAACATGAACGACTCGGAGCGGCGCAGCTTGTTCATCACGACGATGCGCAGGTGAGCCAGCGTGCGGTCATCGATGTCGACGGCGTTGGCGACGGTGTCGTAGATGAATCTGCCCATGGGGTCGAGCCTATCCGAGGAACGCACAAGTCATCCCGACGACGCGTGCCACGTGGGTCGAGGGGAAATCAACCCCGCGGAGGGCGCGAGCCGATCTCGCTAACGTGCATGGGGTGGGAACGCTCTACTACGGCGACGTCGCGACGCCGATCGAAATGGAAGACCGCGCGCTGGCGCATATCAAGGTCGTCATCGCCACGAAGCTCCGCCGGGGGGAGAGCTTCACCCTCTCGTGGACGCACGGTCCCGGCCAGGAGGTCGGGCGCAGCACCGTGTGGTTGCATCCGTCCATTCCCCTTCGCTTCGTCTTCGACGAGCCGGAGCCGGCGTTGCTGAGCCGCGCGTGGGTGGAGGAGCTCGCGAACTCGGCCAACTCTTCGGGTGGCCTGCTCATCGTCCCCGAGCCCGGGCCCGAGAACCCGAAGGCTTGATTCTCGCGACCTAAACGGTGGTCTGGGCGTCCTCGGGCGATGCTTCGTGCGAGGCGGGAGCGGGATCGACCTGATCGACCGCGTCCTGCAGCCGACCCAGACACGCGATCACGACGTCGCACTCCTCCGGCGTCATCTCGGCCACGGCCCCCATCATGCGGCTGTGCATCGAACCGAGCGTTGCGCGCACCTCGTGGTCGCTGGCAGCGGTGGCGACGACCCGGACGCTCCGCCGGTCGGTCGGGTGCGGCACGCGCGTGACGTGGCCGGATCTCTCGAGGCGGTCGATGATCGCCGTGGTCGATGCCGTCGAGACCCCCAGATACCGTGTCAGCTCGGCCGGCGTCACGTGGCGATCCTGGCCCGCTGCGCGAAGGAGGTACCGGAGCACGAGGAGATCGTTCTCGCCCATCGACATCGCCTCGCGTGTGCGACGGCGCATCGCCACCTCGGCGGCGCGATAGACACGGAAGGCCTGCAAGACCTCGACGGCCCGACGCCGACGGTCCTCCTCGGCCGCGCCATACCAATAGCGCGACGACTGCGAGCCGTTTTCCACTTCGGCATCCTATGTCAGGCCGCACCGTCCAGGCCCCTGCCGTTCCGCGAGGCGGACGAGTACCATGGAAAATACATCGGCTGTCGAGTTGATAGGACATCGAGACAGTAGCTCAGCAAGGTTTCGCGGGAGGTGACATGCGACGCACGGCCACAGCAGACGACGTGGTGAGGGCCCTCGGCGACCTCACCGACTCGAGCGCCATCTCGGAGCGCGCGGCGCTGCAGTCACTCGGCATCGGTCCGAACGACGCGAAAGTCCTGCGTTTCCTGCTCGAGCGCAGCGAAGACGACGACCCCGTCACCCCGCGCCTTCTGGCCGACATGCTCGGCATCTCGTCGGCGGCGACCACCACTCTCATCGATCGTCTGGCCGAGGCGGGGTGGGTCGCACGAGAGCCGTACCCCGGCGACCGGCGTTCGATCGTCGTCCGCGCGACCATCGATCCCGAGTCCTCGGCACGACGAGTCCTCTCGGTCCGGCGAGCGTCGGTCGCCGAGGCCGCGTCGAAGCTGGACGCCGCCGAGCGGCGTGTGGTGGCCGATTTCCTCGACGACATCGCACGCGTCGAGAAGCACCACGTCGACAGCATCGCCGAGGCGGACAGCGCATCCCGCTCGCACTGACGGACAGCACGAACGGGACGCAGCGCCCTCAGGCCGAGTCGCGGCCCGTCGCCGTCTGCAGGCGGTCGATCTGCTCGGACGCCTCCGCCTTCGTCAGGTCGGCGGGGATCTCTTCCCCGGCCTCGCGCGCGAGCGTGTCGAGGTAGCTGCGCTGCGGCGCGGTCATCGGCTCATCGCCGGTGACCCAGTCCGAGGGGTCCTTCTCGGCGGGGTTGTCCCCGCTCTCACGGACGGCACCCAGGGTCTCTTCTTCACGGGAGGTATCGCTCATGCGCCCGAGGTTAGGCGGGACGCCCGACACCGACTCCGGGATTGACAGCGCGCCCCGCCGGGTGCGGCATCCTGGAGCGATGACCAGCGAGCCGCCTCCCGCCGACGTCGACGTCGAGACGTTCCGCCGCGGACGCGCGCGGACACGCGTGACGCGCGTATCGACAGGCGCGGGAACGGGGCGCGACTTCGTGCTCGTCGCAGGCATCGGGGTCGCCTCGACCTACTTCGAGTTCCTCGCGCCGTTGCTGGCGGCCGAGGGAGAGGTCTACGCGCTCGACCTCCCCGGTTTCGCCGGGGTCCCGGCATCCGGAGATCAGCCGACCGCCGCCTTCTTCGCCGATCAGGTCGAGGGGGTGCTCGACCACTACGGCCTGCGTGATCCGGTGCTCGTCGGGCATTCGATGGGGACGCAGGTGGTCACCGAGGTGCTCACGCGCCGCGAGCTCTCGCACGCGGTGCTCGTGAGCCCCGTCGTCGACGAGGGCGAAGCGCGGGCCGGCGTACAGGCCGTACGGTTCGCGCAGTCGACCGTGCGCGAGTCGCTGCACATCGCGCTGCTGGCGGTGTCGGCGTACCTGCTGTGCGGGTTCCTCTACTTCTTCGAGACGCTGCCGTACATGCTGCGGTACCGGATCTCCGACCGCATCGTCGACGCGCGATCCCACCTCCTGCTCATCCGCGGCGAGTTCGACCGCCCCTCGCCGCGCCGGCTGCATTCCCGGCTGGTGGAGCGCGCGCGTTCCGCTCGCCGATGGGAGATCGAGGGAGCCGCCCACTGCGTCGTCAACAGCCATGCGGTGGGCGTGGCCCGACTCACGATGGAGCACGTGCGCGACGAGCTCGCCCGGAAGGGTCGGATGCCGGCGGCCGAGGCCGCTGTGCCGCCGGCGCAGCACGCCGATGTCCGCATGGTGCTGGGGGCCGCGGCGAGTCGCCTGGCGGAATGGATCAGCGCCGCACGCCGAGACGAGACAGGCGTCGAGCGCGCCAAGGCTCGGCACGCGCGCGTGCTGTGGGAGGCGTACCGGGCGCGGCGCTGAGGTACCGCTCGTCCGGCGAGACGGCAACCCCCGAGACCGTCCGGCGCACGGCCCGGAGCATGGAGGGGTGTCCATCCGCCCCTCGATGTACAGCTCGTTCGACCCGAGACAGTGGTGGCGCGACGCGGTGACCGCTGACCGCCTCGTGCTCGCGGCCAAGACCGCCGCGGCGGCCGCGCTCGCCTGGTATCTCGCGCCGTTCGTTCCCTTCGCGCAGAGCGAGTACTCGTACTACGCCCCGCTCGGCGTCCTCGTCAGCATGTACCCCACCGTCGCGCGCTCGGCGTCGAGCGGTGTGCAGGCCGTGGTCGGACTGGCGCTCGGCATCGGCCTGGGCCTCGCGAGCCTCGCGGTGGTGGGCGCGGGCCTTCCCCGGATCGCCGCGGTCGCGATCGTCATCCTGCTCGGCGTACTGCTGGCCGGGGTGCGCGCGCTCGGTGTCGGGCGCGACTGGGTGGCGATCGCCGCCCTCTTCGTCCTGCTGCTCGGCGGCGCCGATCCCGACGGGTACTCGTCGTCGTATCTGATGACGATGGCGTTCGGCGTGCTGGTCGGGGTGATGGTGAACCTCCTCGTCGTCCCGCCCCTGCGGGAGAAGCGGGCCGACGACCGCCTCGCCCGGCTCCGCGACGACCTGGGAGAGGCCCTCCGTGGGATCGCGGACGCGCTGGCGGGGCACGCCTTCGATCAGGATGCCGCCGACACCGCGACGGCCGGACTCACGGAAACGCTCGCTGACGTCCGAGAAGAGGTCGAGCTCGCCGACGAGAGCCGGCGATACAACCCGCGCGGGCGTCGACTGCGAGCGCCCCGGGATCTCAACCGCCGACGCCTGGACGCCCTCACCGGAACGGCCGACGCGACACGCGAGCTGTCGGCATCCCTCTCTCGTCTGACCGAGGGGCCCGATGTCGACACCCGCATCCCCGACGAAGCGCGCCGAAGCCTCGCGCGCGCGATCGAGGCGGCGTCGCACCTGGTGACCACTCCCCCGGATCCCGAGGCGACCGCGGGGCAGCTGCGCGAGGCCGAGCACGCGCTCACCGCGTACATCGACCGCCTGCGCGAGCTCACCGCGCGCGACGGGCCGCTCGACGCCTGGGAGGCTGCGGTGAGCCTTCGGCGTGTGATCGCCGCATGCGGACCACTCTCGGATCCGGACGCCGACACGGCGACCCGCTGACACGGCGACGCGCTGACTTCGCGCTGCGGCACCGCGTGAGGAACGGAGGGCGAGGGACGAGCGGAGGATGCCGCAAGGCGCACGCTCCTCCGCTCGTCCCACGCCCTCTCTCGGTCACGCACGCGCTCCTCGAAGGAGACGTCATGCCCGCCGCACGCACCGCGGAACGTGGCGCGCGCGTCACCGCCGCGACGCGAGCGCCGCGGAGTCGAGCGCGCGCTCGAGGGCCGCCGCGGTCGCGACACGGGTCGCCGCCGGAACCGCCGCCAGGAAGCCACCGACGAACGTGTCACCCAGGCCGATCGTCGTCGGAGCGGCGGTGTCGACCACGAACGCGGGCACGCCCGTGACTCCCCGTCGCTCCTCGGCGGCCGACACGACGGCGGCACCGCCCGGATGACGCGGAAGCCGTGCGGTGTCGTCGAGGTCGGCGGCCGTGCAGGCGTCGCCCAGCCGATAACGCGTTGCGGCGGTGCGTACGGCGCTCTCGAGGCCCGCTCGATGACGATCGGCACCGGTCCCCACGGCGA
The DNA here is from genome assembly GCF_001476285.1 of Microbacterium testaceum. Lineage (GTDB taxonomy): Bacteria > Actinomycetota > Actinomycetes > Actinomycetales > Microbacteriaceae > Microbacterium > Microbacterium testaceum_B. Next base: position 18,233 of record NZ_LDRU01000047.1, read on the forward strand.
TCGCCCAGTACGTCGTGTGCACCACGAGCGCGCGGGCCGGGATCAGCGCATGGACCTCGGCGAGAGCCGTGATCACATCCTCCGGTGACAGGAGATCGACGCGGCGGCCGAGATATTCCTGCAGCTCGTCCTCGTTCATGCCGTAGACGTCGATGCGCTCCAGCAGCCGGTTCCGCACGAGGTGGGAGAGCTCGCGCTGATAGAACCCGGCGTCCTCGTAGTAGACCAGCGCGTCGGCGGGGAGACGCCGCATCGCCGCGGTCAGGTCGTCGAGTCGGCGCTCGAGCAGCGCGGCATCCTGCATGGTGTTGAAACCCGAGACGAGGAAGGCCGCTGCGTTCGCGAGGGCATCGCCCAGGTCGTCGGCGATCGCCATCTCGCGATTGGGCGCGTCGTTGGCGAAGATCAGGCGATTGGATGCCGGGGCGCTCACCACCGCGTCGACGAGCCGGACCGTCGCGCCCCGGGGATACTGCACGATGAGGTGCGGATCGAGCGTGTCGTGCGTCGCCGACGAGACCACCCGCATCGAGGCGGGGAGCAGCCGCCGGACGTTGTCATCGATGCTGACGAGATGTTGCACGGTGGGGACGCCGATGCGGTCGAGCGCGATCCCCGCCCGCACGCCGGTGCCGCCGAGGGTGATCGTCTTGTCGAAGTGCGCGGCGAAGCGTTCGACGATCTCCGACGAGAGGACGAAGCGCTCGCCTCCCCCGCCCGTCGTGAGGAAGGCGAGCACCGTCACGACGAGGGCCCGCTCATCGATGATCGGCGTCGTGGTGGTCAGCTCGTCGAGCCGGATGCGGTGCTCTTGCGCGAGGGCCGAGAGCACGTCGGCATCCCACCGGATCTCGTAGTCGACGGTGCCGCCGAGTCCGAGGACGAGGTCTTCTGCCATGACGCCGATCACCGCCCGATCAGTAGAGGTCGGCCTTGCCGGCTGCGCCGAACAGGTCGATCTTCTCAGCCGCGGTGACCTTCATGGCCGCGATGCACTCGGGCTGGATGGCGTTGGGCTCGCGCAGACGCCGGTCGGTGCCGAGCACCTCGCGCATGCGGTCGTGGTACGCGACCTTGATGTCGCTGGAGATGTTGATCTTGTTGATGCCCAGCGACACGGCGCGCGCGAGTTCGGCGTCGGGATTGCTCGATCCTCCGTGGAGGACGAGCGGGATGCCGACGGCGGCCTTGATCTGCTCGAGCAGATCGTGACGCAGCTCGGGGTTCTTGTCGGACGGGTAGAGACCGTGCGAGGTGCCGATGGCGATCGCGAGGCTGTCGACACCCGTCTGCTCGACGAAGCGCACGGCGTCGTCGACGTTGGTGTAGATGATCTCCGCCGCGCCCGACTCGCCGTAGCTGTCGTTCGCGCCGATCGTGCCGAGCTCGCCCTCGACCTGGATGCCGGCCGCGTGCGCCGCCTCGACGACCTTGCGCGTGATCGCGACGTTCTGCTCGAACGGCTCGAGTGACGCGTCGATCATCACCGAGGTGAAGCCGGAGTGGATGGCCGTGATCATCTGCTCGAACGACCCGCCGTGGTCCCAGTGGATCGCGACGGGAACGCTCGAGCGGTGGGCGCGGGCGTGCATCGCGGGGATGAGGTCGGTGGTGATGTGCGAGACCTCGTCGGGGTGGATCGCGATGATGACCGGAGCGTTCTTCTCCTCGCTGATGTCCATGATCCCGGTGAACATCGCCCAGTCGGAGATGTTGAAGGCCGGGATGGCGAAGCTGTGGGCGTTGGCCACGTCGAGGATGGACTTGCCGGTGTAGAGCACGGAATTCTCCTTGTTCGGGGTGGGTAGGCGTGAATCAGCTCTTCACCGAGCCGGCCGTCAGGCCGCTGATGAAGAAGCGCTGGAAGAAGAGGAAGAGCAGCAGCACGGGGATCGAGCCGAGGATGCTCATCGCCATGATCTGGTTCCACTCGTAGGAGTGCTGGCCCATGAGCAGCTGGATGCCGATCGGCACCGTGCGCATGTCGATCGTGCGCGTGAGGGTCAGGGCGAAGAGGAACTCGTTCCACGCGATCATGAACGTGTAGATGCCGACGGACACGATCCCGGGGATGGAGATCGGCACGAGCACGCGCCACAGAGCGGTGAAGGAACCGGCCCCGTCGACGCGGACGGCCTCGTCCAGCTCTTTCGGGAGGGTGTTGAAGTACCCGGTCATCATGATGATCGCGTAGGGCAGCGTGAACACCATGTAGGTGAAGATGAGGCCCGGGTAGGTGTTGTAGAGCCCGAGGCCGACCATCAGACCGAAGTACGGGATCAGCAGAGTGATCGGCGGGACGGCCTGGACGCTCACGATGATGACGTTGACGATGCGCTTGCCCCGGAACTCGAAGCGGCTGAACGCGTACGCGGCCTGGATGGCGACGAGCAGCGTCAGGATCGTCACGGCTCCGGCGACGACGTAGCTGTTGATGAAGAACCGCACCGTCTCGGGGTTGGTGAAGATCGAGATGTAGGCATCGAACGAGAACGTGTCGGTGATCAACCGTGGCGGCAGCTCGAAGATCTGCGTGTTCGACTTGAACGAGCTCGACAGCATCCACAGCACCGGACCGGCGGCGAAGACCGCGCCGATCACGAGGCCGAGGAGGACGCCGGTCTTGGCGAGACGACGACGCGCGACGTTGGTGCCGGCGCGCCGGCGCGCGGGGGTGGTCAGGGCCATGTCAGTCCCTCGCCTTCTGATGGCGGACGTAGAGCACCGCGATGATCATCGACATCGCCAGGACCAGCACCGCCGAGGTGGAGGCCATCGAGAAGTCGTACTTCGCGAATGCGAGTTTGTAGGTGAAGGTGCTGAGCATCTCGGTGACGTCGATGGGACCGCCGCCGGTGGTCAGCCAGATGAGGGCGAACTGCTGCGACGTCCAGATGAGGTCGAGCAGCACCAGGCTGACGATGATCGGGCGCAGCTGCGGAACGGTGACGTTCCAGAAGCGCTGGACAGGGTTCGCGCCGTCGACGGTCGCCGCCTCGTAGAGATCGCTCGGGATGCCTTGGAGCCCGGCGAGCAGGCTCACCATGAAGAAGGGGTAGCCGGCCCAGATGTTGATGAAGGTGACCGTTCCGAGCGCGAGCTGCGGCGAGGCGAGCCACTCGATGTCGGTGTTGAGCAGGAAGTTGACGATGCCGTTGGGGGCGAGAAGCATGCGCCAGAGGACCGCGATGACGGCGACGGTGAACAGCCACGGCAGCACGTAGAGTCCGCGGAAGATCGCCCGCGGCACGGCGCCGACGAGGCGGCTGTTCAGCAGGAGGGCGAACGACAGGCCGAGGACGAGGTGCGCGGCGACGCTCGTGAGGGTGAAGAAGAGAGTGTTGCCCGTCGCCTTCCAGAAGCCGGAGTCGGTGAGGATCGCGACGTAGTTGTCGAGACCGACGACCTCGGGGCTCTTGTTGAGGATGACGTTGTCCTGGAAGGAGTATCCGATCACCATGACGATCGGGACGATCATCAGGACGAACAGGAGGACGAGCGTCGGCGACAGGAAGGCATACGCCTCGCCGGCCTTGCGGAGCTGGCGGGTACGGCGTGAGGCGGGTCGCCCGGTGACGATCACCTCTGTGTCGGGGGGAGTGAGGGTGCGCATGGTCATGATGTGCGGCTTTCGCTGAGCGGGGTGCCGCACCGCGGGTGAGGGCGGTGCGGCATCCCGGGTCGGGGTCGGATCAGAACTCCGACGTCCATTCGTCCTGCGTCTTCTTCAGCGCGTCGCTCATCGACTGCTGACCATCCAGCGCGGATTGGAACTGCGTGCCGAACTGGCGCATGAGCTCCTCGGCGACGGGAAGGCCCGTGAACTCGTTCGCGGGGTAGCCGGCCTTGTAGATGTCGAAGGCCTTCTTGAACAGTTCGTCATCCTGGACGAAGGTCGGCACGCTCTCGGTGTTGCCGGGGAAGGCCTTCGCCATCGTCGACAGCTCGCTGTTGACGTCCTTGCCCATCAGGAACTGCACGAGCTTGAATGCGGCGTCCTTGTGCTCGGAGTTCTCGGCCACGCCGATGCCCCAGGAGGCGTACGGGATGCCGCGCTCACCGGTGAAGCCGTCCTCGGCGGGGATCGCCGAGATCGAGAAGGTCAGGTCGGGGTTCGACTGGCGGATGAGGTTGATGTGCGCAAGCGAGTCGATCATCATTCCCACGCGGCCGTTGGTGAACTCCTCGACCTTGTCCTGCTCCTTCATCGTGAACGATCCGGGAGCGATGACGCCGTCGTTCCAGAGCTGCTGGATGTAGTCGGCGGCTGAGGTGACGTCCTTGTTGGTGAGGTCGGGCTGACCGTCCTTCAGCATCGAGCCGCCCGAGGCCCACACCCATGACATGACGTCGTTCTGCACGCCGTTGGGCGCCTCGAGCGAGAGGGGCAGGACCCACCCCGAGGCGTCGGTGCCCAGAGCCTTGATCTTCTTCGCCGCGTCCGCGAACTCGGTGCGCGTCGAGGGCGGCGCACTGACGCCCGCCTGCGAGAGCAGCGCATCGTTCGTGAACATGGGGTAGACGAAGTTGACCACCGGGATCATGTAGGTGCTGCCGTCGACCTTGATCTGGCTGGCGAGCTGACTCTCGTCGTAGCCCGAGTCGCTCATCAGCTTCGACAGGTCGGCGATGACACCCTGCTTCGCGAAGTCGCTGACCCACGCCCCGTCGAGGCCCACGACGTCGGGCATCGTGCCGGATGCCGCCCCCGCGAACAGCTGCTCCTTGGTCGAGGCGTAGGGACCGCTGACCAAGTCGACCTTGATGCCGGGGTTCTCCTTCTCGAACTGGTCCATCAGCCCGCGGAACTGACCGTCGCCGAGTTCGGGCTCCCACCACTGCGCGAACTCGATCGTGACGTCTCCGTCGGCCGAGGTGCCTCCGCTGGTCGATGACGAGCATCCCGCCATCGCCAGGAGGGTCGTGGCCGCTGCTGCGACACCGACGAGCTTGATGACGTTCCGACGTCGGCGCCCGCTGTTGTCCATCGTTTCTCCTCATTGAGATGTGCCGTATTACGCGCTGTTCTGCGCGTTCTTGCTGCTTTAAGCACGAGTATGCGCTCCCGTGCAGCGATCGTCAAGAAGCCGATGCATATTCGTGACCATTAGCGCACGAGCGGGCGGAGAAAGCAGCAGGAAGCGCGAATTTTCTGCCGTTTCGTGCCGCTTTTCGACAAAGGATGCGGATTCGCCGCCCCCGCTGTGCTAGAGATGAGCGCATGGACGGACAGACAGCCTCGACGAAGCGGCGACTCCCGGCAGGACGCAAAGCCGAACTGGCGGCCTATGTCGCCGAATCGGGGCAGGTCACCGTCGTCGACCTCGCCTCGCACTTCGGGGTGTCCATCGACACCGTGCGCCGCGACCTCGATCAGCTCGATCGCGAGGGCATCGTCGTGCGCACGCACGGCGGAGCCGTGAGCGCGATGTCGGTCCCCGGCCGTGACCGCGGGCTCGACGTCCGCCTGCAGATGCAGATCGCCGAGAAGGAGCGGATCGCGGCCCTCGCCGCCGACCTCGTCGAGGACGGCTCGGTCCTGATGCTGAACGCGGGGACCACGACCCTCGCTGTCGCGCGCGCGCTGCGCAATCACCGCAACCTCACGATCGCGACGAACAATCTGCGGATCCCGGCGGAGATCTCGCCGAGCGTGTTCCGCGACCTCTACATCTTCGGCGGCGCGGTGCGAACGATCACGCAGGCGACGACGGGGCCGGTGACACTGGCGATGAACTCGCACACCCCCGAGGTCGACATCCGTTGCGACTACGCCCTGATCGCCGTGGGAGCGGTGGATGCCTCGGGCTTCTCGACCAGCAACCTCGGCGACGCGACGATGATGAGCGAGATGATCCAGCGCGCCGACCGCACGGCGATCCTCGCCGACTCCACGAAGCTCGACCGGCGCCTCTTCGCCCAGGTCGCTCCCCTCGAGAAGGCCGACTACCTCATCACCGACGCGCCGCCCTCCCCCGAGCTCGCGACGGCCCTCGAGGAAGCGGGGGTCACGGTCGTCACACCGTGACCTCCGAGCGAGGTCGCCGACGATCGGATCACCGGACCGCGCGCGGACGACTGATCATCACGCCGCGGACGACATCGCGGGTGAATCACGCCGGGCCTCGGGGCGGCGCCTCCGAGACGGGCGGCGCTCGCCGCCTCTCGGGTGACCGTCCCACCCGTGGAGAGACGGTCACCCGTCCCGCCGCCAGGGCACCGACAGGCGATAGAGATGGGACCTCTCGCACTCTCCGAACCCGAACAGGAGCCGTCGTGTCCACCCAGAATCCCACGCCGTCACGCCGTCGTCGTCTCGCCCTTCCCGTGCTCCTCGCCGGAGGATTGGGGTCTCTCATCCTCGCCCTCGGCCTCTCCCCCACCATCTCCGCCTTCACGGCGCAGATCAAGAACACCGTCGACACGGCCGGCACCGGCACCGTCATCATGCAGGAGAGCAACGCCGACGGCTCGGTCCTCTGCAACAGCACGGACGGCGGATCCGTGTCGTCGAACACCGCGACCTGCGCGACCATCAACAAGTACGGCGGCAGCGTGACGATGGTGCCCGGCCAGACCGTGTCGACCGACATCAAGATCAAGAACACCGGCAGCGCCGCCGCCACGGGATTCACCCTCACGCCGGGAACCTGTGCGCAGTCGAACAACGGAACGCCCAACGGCACCGCGACCAACCTCTGTTCCACCATGACGCTCGTCGTGACCTCCGGATCGACGACGCTCTACTCCGGCACGCTTCAGGGCTTCGCCTCGGCCGTGAACGTGCTCACCGCCCTGGGCACGACCTCGGTGCCTGCCGGAACCACCGTGCCCTTCACGTTCGCGGTGACGCTCCCGTCGACGGCAGGGAACACCTATGCCGGTCTGCAGGTGTCGCAGCCGCTCACCTGGGACTTCAGCAGCTGATCCCGCGTCTGTGATCTCCCACCCCGCGGCGGCCGCCGTCCGAGGCAGCGTGCGCCCGGCGATCATCGTCGCCGTCGCACTCGTGCTGCTCTCGGTCGCGGTCGCCGCGGCGTTCGCCGCGGCAGGCATCCGCTTGTTCGCCGTCCAGACCCCGAGCATGGGCCAGACCGCGCCCGTGGGCTCGCTCATCGTCAGCCGCGCCGAGCCGACCTATGCGATCGGCGACGTCGTCACCTTCTCGACCGGCGACCGCACCGTGACGCACCGCATCGTCGCTGCTGCGGACGAATCGTTCACCACGCAGGGAGACCTCAACGGCGCGCCCGACGGCAGCCCGGTCACGGCAGACCGGGTGATCGGGCGAGCCGTGGCGATCCTCCCCGGCGTCGGCTTCCTGCTGCAGGTCGCCCCCTGGCTGCTGTTGGGCGTCGCGCTCACCGAAGCGCTCGTGTGGCTCAGCCTGCGGCAGCCGGGGTGGATCTGGAGCGTCCGCCTGACCGGGTGGTCGCTGACCGTCACGCTCGTCGCCCTGTGGCTCCGGCCGTGGTTCAACGTTCAGATGCTCGACTTCCGTCCGGGCGACGACGCCACCAGCGCGCTCCTGCACGTGGTCAACACGGGGCTGTTCCCGATCCTGGCGGGCGGCACGCGGCTGCTCAGCGGCCAGGACGCGGTCGTCTCCACGACCGACCGTCTTCCCAGCGGTGCCTACGTGCTCACCCCGCAACCCGATCTCGACCTGCCCCTTCGGATCCTCGTCATCGCCCTGTGCCTGCTCCCGCTCGGGGCAGCGCTGCTCATCCGCGACGACGATCCGGTCGCGCTGCCCGACGGTCGTCGCGCCCGGCCCGACCGCCGCGGCGGTCGCATCGTCGTCCCGCTCGTGATCCTCACGGTGCTCGCCGTCGCCGCGCTCACGACGTTCTCCGCGACGGGGGCGAACCTCACCGCGCGCGTGACCAACTCGAAGGACACGGCGGGGACGAACGCGTTCTTCACCTGTCGCGACGCGGCGCTCGCCGTCGGCACCTCCGCGACCAAGGGCGCCTACGCCCTCACCCCCACCAACACCCCGGCCAAGACCGAGAACGATCTCTCCGGCTCCGTGCCACGACGCGCGACGTACGCGATCGCCCCGACCTCGTCGGCGAGTGTCGGATGCCTCCGCGATTCTCCGTCCACCTCAGTGAGCTTCAACGGCACGTCGCAGTGCCTCTACGTGCCGGGATCCGTGACGAACCCGAACACCTTCACGATCGAGGCCTGGTTCCGCGCTCCGTCGACCGGACGGGGGAAGATCATCGGCTTCGGCGACGCGAACCAGTCCGCCGCCGACGGTCACTACGACCGACACGTCTACCTCGACCAGACCGGTCGCATCGTGTTCGGCGTGTACCCCGGGAGTGTGCGGACGATCTCGACCCCGGCCGGGCGTTCGTACGCCGACGGGGCGTGGCACGCGGTGGTGGCGTCGCTCTCGAGCGCGGGCATGGCCCTGTACGTCGACGGGAGCCTCGTCGCCACGAACACCTCGATCACCACGGGCGAGAACTTCTCGGGGTACTGGAAGATCGGCTGCGGCAACCTCACCGCGTGGGCCAACGGAACCTCGAACGGCTCGATCGACTGGTCCGGCCCGTCCTTCTTCACGGGCGAGATCCAGTTCGCGGCGATCTACACGCGCGCCCTCTCCATCGACGAGGTGCGCTCGCACTACGCCGCCGGGCGTTGACGCACACCTCGCGCGAGACACGGCCGCACACGCCGGCGGCGCGGCATCCGGAATCCCCCGACGCCGCGCCGCCACCGATCACGCCGGGATGCGTTCGGGCGCCTCGGCCTCTTCGTCGAACTCGACCTCGGGCGGCCGACGGCGGAACCCGCGGGTCAGCACCGCGAGCCAGACGACACCGACGCCGATCCAGACGAGACCGACCGTGAGCGCGAGCGGCGACAGGCTGAACCACAGCCACGCGGTGAGCGCGAAGCCGAGGGCGGGCAGGACCCCGTAGCGGAAGACGGCGGCCCCGCCGCGACGGCCTTCGTCGATGAGGAAGTGCTTGATCACCGACAGGTTGACGAGCGAGAACGCGGCCAAGGCACCGAAGCTGATGAGGGATGCCACCGTGTTCAGGTCGGCGAACAGCGCGGCGAGCGAGACGACACCGACGAAGATCGCCGCCCCGATCGGCGTGCGGTAACGCTTGCTCAGCCGCGCGAAGAAGCTCGGCAGCACACCGTCGCGCCCCATCGCGAACAGGATGCGCGCCACGCTGGCCTGCGACGCGAGTGCCGCGGCGATGCAGCCCGCGATGTACGCGATGAGGAAGAAGAGCTCGAGCCAGCGCCCCGCGGCGACCTCCATGATCTGGTTCGCCGCGGCATCCGGGTTCTCGATGTCGGCGACGTTCGGGATGACGAGGGTCGACACGTACGCGATCACGGTGAAGATGAGCCCGCCGATGATCGTCGTCAGGATGATCGCCCGCGGGACCGTGCGCTGGGGGTCGCGCGCCTCCTCGGAGAGGGTCGAGATGGCGTCGAACCCGAGGAACGACAGGGCGAGCATGGCGGCACCCGCGAGGAGGCCGGGGAAGGTGAGGCCGGCATCGTAGAGAGGCTGCAGCAACGAGACGCCGGGATTCTGCAGGACGTGGAGCACCGCGCACACGACGAACACAGCCGCGAACACGAGCTGCAGCCCCACCAGCACGAGATTGGCGTTGCGCACCACCGTGATGCCCACGATGTTCAGCCCGGTGATGAGGAGGACGCCCGCCAGAGCGAACACCCACGGCGGGATGCCGGGCAGCTGCGCGTTCAGATAGATGCCCATCAGCACGTAGTTGATGAGCGGGAGCAGCAGGTAGTCGATCATGAGCGACCACCCGGTGAGGAAGCCGACGTGACCGCCGAACGCGCGGCGGGCGTAGGTGTACGCGCTGCCCGCACGGGGGAACGCCTTCACGAGGGCGGCATAGCTGAACGCGGTGAACAGCATGGCGACGAGCGTCACGAGGTAGGCCGTCGGCACGTGGCCGCCGGTCGTGACGGCGACGAGGCCGTACGTGGTGAAGACGGTCAGCGGCACCATGTAGGCGAGGCCGAAGATGACGAGGGAGGGAACTCCCATGACTCGCCGGAGCGAGGTTGCGGAGGAGGTCACGGTTTTCCTGTTCGGGGTCAGAAAGAGCGAGGCGGAGTGGCGCCGGCGAGCGCCGACGCCGTGAAGGTGCGGATGCCGCGCCGCCACGTCCCGCGGATACGGGCGTCGGCGATGCGGGCGACCGGCTCGCGGCGGATGTCGCGATCGAGCCAGACGAGGTCGGCGACCATGCCGGGGCGAAGAGCGCCGCGGTGAGCGTCGTCGCCGGCCTGCCACGCGACTCCGCTCGTGGCGGCGTCGAGGGCTTCGTCGAGGGTGAGTCGTTCCTCGGGCTGCCAGCCGCCGGCGGGCTGCCCGGCTTCGTCCTGACGGGTCACCGCGGTGCGGATCCCCAGGAGCACGTCCGGCGAGGTGACGGGCCAGTCGCTGCCGAAGCTGAGGTGCGCACCGGCGGTGCGCGCGGCACGCATGCGGTACTGCCTCTCCCGCAGGGGGCCGAGGCGCGGCAGCGTGAGCTCGGTCATCACGGCGTCGGGAACGGCCCACTGGGGCTGGAAACAGAAGGTGACCTCGAGCTCCGCGAGTCGCGGCAGGTCGGCCGGGTCGACGATCTGCGCGTGGGCGATCGTGAGGCGACGCCCGCGGCGAAGGCTCTCTCGAATGCCCTCGGCGGCGCCGATCGCCGCGCGCACCGCGGCGTCGCCGATCGCGTGCAGGTGCACATCGAACCCGGCGGCGTCGCACGCGGCGACGGCCTCGCCGAGCTGATCCGGATGCCAGTTCGGCAGACCGCGGGTGCGGGCATCGTGGTAGCAGTCGAGAAGGTGCGCAGTGTGGTTCTCGAGGATGCCGTCGACGAAGAACTTCACGGTGCGCGCGGTGAGGCCCGGGACCCCGGCGATACCGTCGGCGGCGCGGCGCAGGTCGTCCAGCTGCGCGGGCCAGCGGACGGGGTCGGCGCGCAGCGCGAGGTCGACGTCGACCGCGAGTCGAGCGCTTTCCGCCGCCGAAACCCACGCGGGGAGGTCGTCGAGCTCGGTCCACGCCTCTTGCACCCAGGCGATGCCGTGCGCCGCGAGACGCTCGGTGGCCCAGGCGAGCGCCTCGACGTCGGCCTCCACCGACGGCCGCGGCGCGCGGTCCAGGACGAGGTCGATCGCCGGTCGCTCGACGAGCGTGCCGAGCGGGGAGCCGTCGGGTCGGCGGACGATGCGTCCGAGCGCGGGCTCGGGGGTCTCGGCATCCAGTCCCGCCGCCCGCAGGGCCGCAGTGTTCGCCCAGACCGTGTGATAGTCCCAGGCGTGCAGGACGACGGGTCGCTCGGACTCCGCCTCGTCGAGCCAGAGGGCGTCGAACATCCCGCCCTCCACGATCGTGGCGTCGTAGCTGCCGCCGATGAGCCAGGTGTCGTCGCTGTCGGCGGCCCACGCCCGGACCCGCTGGACGATCTCGGCGACGGAGGTCGCATCGCGCAGTTCCGGCCCGCGCCGCTCGCGTCCGGCGAGCAGTGGGTGGGCGTGTCCATCGCCGAACGCGGGGAGCAGGAGCCCACCCTCGAGGTCGACCACCTCGGCATCGGCGGGAACCGGCGAGCCCCCGGATACCACGACCCCGTCGACCACGACGAGCCGGTCGACGTCGGTCGTCGATCCGTCGACACGGATCGCACCGTTCGTGAACACCACGACCGCCATGGAAACCTCCTCGAGACCACGCTGCGAGAAACATACAGCGTAGGTTTTAGGAACGCTACGACTTTTTCTCTCGACGAGATCGCCGTTTCGTCGACTCGTCACGAACCCGATACACGCCCGAAACGCGGGCATCGCGTAACGTGGTCGAACCCGACCGAAAGGCCCGACCGAAAGGCCCCGACGTGCCCCGGCCGCCGCACCCCAAGCTCTCGCGCGAGGCGATCGCCCGCGCCGCTCTCGCTCTCGTCGATCGCGACGGAAGCGACGGGGCGAGCATCCGGCGCGTCGCCGACCGCCTGAAGGTGCACCCGACCTCGCTCTACAACCACGTGCCGAACCTCGCGGCGCTCATCGAAGACGTCCGCGCGCTGGTCTCGCAGCGCATCGACTCGTCCCCGCTCCGCGACGACGAGTGGGAGGAGGGCCTGCGTCGTTGGGCGCGCTCCTACCGGGACGCCTTCCGCCGCCACCCCCGGACGATCCCGCTGCTCATGTCGCACCGCTCGTCGGCACCGCTGCTGATGTCGCAGTACGAGGACTTCGCCGTCGCCGCCGAGCGCGTGGGCTGGAAGAGCGACGACATCCTGCCGTTGCTCACGGCCTTCGAGTCGTTCATCCTCGGCAGCGTGCTCGACATGTCGGGCCCGACCGTGATGTTCGATCCGACGGGCCAGGAGGAGAGCGTTCCCCGGTTCGCCGCGGCCTACGCCACCCTCGTCGACCAGGACCCGGCCGACCCGGTCGCGACGCGCGCGTTCGAGCTCGGCCTCTCGCTCCTCATCGCCGGAGCCCGGCCGCGGGAGTGAGGCCGGGCGCGGTCACATGTGCGCGTACCGCGCGCGGGCGAAGCAGAAGAGGCCGTAGACGACGAGGCCCGCACCGACGAGCCACAGAACGACCTGTCCGAACGGCAGACCCGCGAGCGAACGCAGGGCGGCATCGAGTCCGCCGGCGGTCGACGGGTCGTGCTTCAGCGCGGCGACCACGAACAGCACGCCCGCCACGCCGACGGCCACCCCCTTGGCGATGTACCCCACCATGCCGAAGGTGCGGATGCCGCGCCCCGCCGCCCCGCCGGGGATCGACATGTGCTTCTCGAACGCCTTCGTGAACCCGCGCACGACGAAGGCCACGCCGACCGCGGCGACGCCGAGGCCGACCACGACGAGCAGCACGACCCCGGCGGGGTTCGACAGCAGCTGCGCGGACATCGTCTGCGACGACTGCGACGAGCTCGAGTGTCCGCCGAGCGCGACGGTGAGAGCGGTGAACGCGATCGCGGCGTAGGCGACGGCGGTACCGACGAACTTCGCGCGATGCGCCCAGCGCTTCTTGGCATCCGGGTCCTGCTCGACGATCGCCTCGGCGATCTGCCACACCGCGAGCGCGGCCAGGCCGACGACGACGACCCAGAGCAGCACCACCCCCGCGGGAGCCTGAGCGACCTTCTCCAACGCCCCGCTCTGGTCGGCGCTGTCGCCGCCGGACCCGGTTGCGATCGAGATCGCGATCACCCCGATCAGCAGGTGGAGCAGGCCGAGCACGACGTACCCGACGCGCGCGGCGATCTCGAAAGCGGTCGAGTCCTGCGCCCTGTTCGCGGCGGCCGAGGGAGTGGTCATCCGGGAACCGTAGCCCTCACGCGCTCGTCGCGGTGAGGCGTTGCGCGCGACGCTCGCGAACCACTTGGATGAGCGCCCACACGAACGTCGAGACCGCGATCCCTTCGAGAGCACCGGCGACGACGTCCGAGAGCCAGTGCGCGTGCAGGTAGGTACGACTCCACATCATCAGCACCACCCAGACGACCCCGGCGATCCACACCCATCGGCGTCGCAGGATCAGACCGAGCACGACGGCGATGGTCGTCGCGACCGCCGTGTGGCCCGAGGGGAAGGACGTCGCCATCGTCTCTGCCAGGGAGTCGGCGGGCCGCTGCCGAGCGATGATGGCGGCCATCGGCGCGCCGATCGCGACGACGAGGGCGATGGATGACGCGACCGTCAGCGCGTCCCACGGACGGCGGCGCACCGCGAAGACGATCGTCGTCGCCACCCCGATCACGATCATGCCGATCGTGCCGCCCACGATCGCGGGGATCCACGCGAGGATCACGCCCACCGGGGTCGCGATCCCCGCCATCGCGGCATCCCACCACACGTCGACGTCGAGGGCCGTGTGTCCGTTCAGCGCGACGGCGAGGCGCAGGGCGACGAACGCGACCGTGGCCAGCGCGCCGACGACGAGGGCGACGGTGCGGCGAGCATCCGCGGCGACGACCGGGGGCGCCGCGGCGTCGATCGGTGTGACATCCATCCCGGAATGCTGACAGGACCGGATGC
>NZ_LDRU01000048.1 GCF_001476285.1 Microbacterium testaceum
GCACAGCGCGTTTATGCGAGTGGATCGCGTTTATGCATGACGGGAACGCGTGTGGTGGCCGGCGGACGCCCAACCGCCACACGCTGGCCGCGCCGCCCTCACTCAGCCGAGAGCGCCGTGCGCACCGCCGCGACCACCTCGGCCCGGGCGCCGTCGCGCACGAAGACCGGGATCCGATCGAGCGGGGCGTCGACGTCGATCTCGATGCCGCCGGAGTGGACCGTCCCACTCCACACGTCGGTCCACTGCGCCCCGGCGGGCAGCACCACGCGGCGCGAGCGCGCGCCCGCTTCCATCACGGGAGCGACGAGCAGGTCGGGGCCGAAGAGGTACTGATCCTTCACCCGCCAGCAGCGCTCGTCGCCGGGGAACTCGTGGAAGAGTCCGCGCAGGACGGGCTGCCCGTCGACATGCGCATCGCGCATGACCTCGCGCGTGTACGGGCGGAGAGCCTCGCGAGCGAAGAGGTACCGCTCGAGCACCGGGGTGACGGCGTCGCCGAAACTCCACACCTCGTTCGGGCCACCGCTCGGCGAGCGCCGCGAACCGTCGGCCGCGTGAACGGGCGTCGTCGGGAGTCGATCGCCGTGCAGACGCATGACCGGGCAGAACGTCCCGAACTGGAACCAGCGCACGAGCAGTTCGCGGAAGTCCTCGGCATCCGGATCACCGTGGTGGAAGCCGCCGATATCGGTGGTGAACCACGGGATGCCGGCGACGCCCATGTGGATGCCCGCGGTCACCTGCGCCCGCAGCGCTTCGAACGTCGAGGCGATGTCGCCCGACCACACCAGAGCGCCGTAACGCTGGCTGCCGGCCCACGCCGTGCGCAGGAGGTTCACGACCTCGGTCTCGCCGTCGGCCCACTGCCCCTCGGCGAATGCCCGCGCATAGTGCTGCGGGTACACGTTGCCCACCTGCAGCACGGAACCGGCGTGATAGCGGAAGTTGTCGTAGTCATAGAGGCCGTACTCGGGCTCGGCCTCGTCGAGCCAGAAGGTGCGGATGCCATGGCCGCCGTAGTTCTCGCGGCACCTGTCCCACACGAAGGCGCGCGCACGCGGGTTCGTCGCGTCGAGGAAGGCGCTGGGCCCCTCGAACGACATGTGCACGTCGAGGCCGCGCTCGGCCCGGACGAGGAGGTTCTCCTTCTTCATCCGCGGGTAGTTCTCGCTCTCGAGCGACACCTGCGGCCAGACCGACACCATGAGCTCCACACCGAGCTCGTCGAGCTCGCGCACCATCGCGGCGGGGTCGGGCCAGAACTCGTCCTCGAAGCGGAAGTCGCCCATTCGGGGCCAATGGAAGAAGTCGGCGACGATGACGTCGAGCGGAAGTCCGCGCCGCTTGTGCTCGCGGGCGACCTCCAGCAATTCCTCCTGCGAGGAGTAGCGCAGCTTGCACTGCCAGAACCCGAGACCGCGCTCGGGCATCATCGGCGCGTGGCCCGTGGCATCCGCGTAGGCACGGGAGATGTCGCGCGGTGTCGCTCCGGCGGTCACCCAGTAGTCGAGCTGATCGGTCGACTCGGCGAACCACTGCGTGCCGTTCGCCGCGAACGTCGCCCGACCGATCGCCGGGTTGTGCCACAGGAAGCCGTACCCGCGGTCCGAGAGCACGAAGGGGACGCTCGACTGCGAGTTGCGATGCGCGAGCTCGAGACTGCAGCCCTTCAGGTCGAGCACGTCCTGCTGGTACTGCCCCATGCCGAACAGGCGCTCGTCGGGCGCGCTCTCGAACGACGCGGTCAGGCGCACGTCGCCACCGGGGATGGGGCGGTGTTCGCGGGCGATCAACGCGAGGGAACCCCCGGCATCCCTCTCCTGGAAGAGCAGCCGACCGTCGCTGTCGAGGAAGGCGAGGTGACAGAAGTTGCGGTCGTACCCCGTCTGCAGCTGGATGCCGGAGCGCGAGGTCGCGACCACGCGGAGACGACCACTGGTCAGGGTCGCCGTGTCACCGTCGACGACGATGTCGGCTTCGGCGTGGGAGGGCGGAAGCAACGCCCAGTCGTGGTCGACGATGTCGTGCATGAGCCGGGACCGCACGCGGACGCTGTCGCGTCCCCATGGTTCGACGATCACGGTCTCGCCGTCTCCGCGCCAGATGAGCCGCGCGCCCTCGACCTGGAAGTGCGCGGTGATGCCGCTCACGCGTCGACCCCGCCCGTGCGGAGCGCGTGCTCGTGCGCGAAGACGAGGTAGACGCTCGCCGTCCACGTGTACGCGCGGTCGCGCAGGCCCGCGCCCGTGCGCGCGTCGAAGTTCTCGGCGAAGCCCGACGTCTCGCAGAGCGCGCGGAAGCGCTCGTTGATCGTGTCGGCCAGCTCGAGATGGCCGCCGCGACGCAGCCCCTCCTCGATGAGCATCGTCGACGGCGCCCAGATCGGGCCGCGCCAGTAGCCGTCGTCCTCGTACTCGGGGGTCTCCACGAGCTGGGTGGCCGGGCCCCAGGTCGTCAGGTGCTCGGCGATGCCCGCCGCCAATCGGTCCGCGACCTCGGATCCCAGGCGGTCGGCGGCGAGGACGGGCAGGAGGTTCAGCAGACTGGATCGTTTGCTCACCGTCCCGGTGAGCGCGCCGACCGCGAAAAACCCTTCGTCGTCTCGGAGGTCTCGCAGGAGCGCGGCCTGCACCCGATCGCGTTCGACCCGCCACGCGTCGCCCTCGCCCGTACCGAGCTCGTCGGCGAGGTCGGCGAGCACGTCGAGCTGCACGACGAGGAACGCGGCGAGGTCAGGTGACTCGATCACGCGGTCGTGGTCGAAGGTCGTGGAGTTGTCCCAGCCGCTGTCGTTGCCGTGCTGGTAGTAGGGCAGGTCGTGCCCGGGGGCCGTGCGATAGTCCAGCCAGAACCGCGACCACCGCGAGAGGCGGGAGTAGGCGGCGAACATCTCGTCCTCGGTGAGGGGCCGTGCGAGACGCGTGCGCAGCTTCGCCCACGCCCACCCGTGGATCGGCGGCTTGACGTAGTTGTAGAGCACCTCGGAGTGAGTGATCGAGTCGGGCATCGCGCCCGCGGCATCCTGATGATCGAAGGGCGCGAAGAACTGGTCGAGAGCGGCGTCCGGCAGACCGGGCGCCAGCGCCAGGGCGTTGAAGGTGTGGTCCCAGCTCCACACCTTGTCCATCCAGTGCTTCGACATGAGCACCGACTCGCGCGTGACGAAGCCGGCCGGGGCGACCGTGGCCGACCAGAGCACGTAGGCCGCACGCGCGACGGCGGGTGTCGCCTCCATTCGCCACCCCGCGATCGCATCAAGATAGTCAGTGAACTCTGCCGCGACACGTGCGCGGACCTCGCCGAAGGCCTCTCCGGTCCGATAGGGCGGGGCCGCCGCCTCGATCTGCTCGATCGCGATCTCCCACTCGTCGCCGCTCACGGTGAGGGCGCGGACGCTCTGTCCCAGCGCCTCGGCGCCCGTGGCCACGAGCGACCCCGACAGCGACGTGACGCGGTATCGCCGTCCGGTCTCGTACGAGGTGAAGACGTACGCCCCGTCGAGAGGGTCGCGGAAGAAGTACGAGCCGGTGAACGGCGTCAGCTCTTCGACGGCGTCGGCGAGTGTGAACTCCGACCCCGCCCCCGCGATACGGACGACGTCGGTCGACTCGAACACCGCGGTCGCGACGACGCTCTCGCCCACCACCCACGACAGCGAGGCGGCGTCGGCCCGCGTCGTGGCATCCGCTCTCCGCCCGTCGGTCGTCGGGGTGAGCCGGAGCACGGCGTGCATGCCGTTGACGTGCGAGACGAGATGCACGTCGTCGACCTGACGGTGGAGGCCGATGACGGGCGAGAAATCGAGCCACGAGCCGCGGATGCTGAAGGGGATTTCGCGCACGTCGAACGTGGGCAGGGAGGGATGCGACACGAAGAACCTTTCGAGGTCAGTCTTTGACAGCACCGGCGGTCACGCCGGCGGCGACGTAACGCTGGGCGAGGATGAGCAGGACGGCGGCGGGGATGGATGCCACGACGGCGGTCGCCATGATGGCGTTCCACTCCTGGTTGTTGTTGCCGATGTAGCGGTAGATGCCGATCGTGATCGGCTGCAGCTTGCCGCCGCTATTGAGCGTCGAGGCGAAGATGAAGTCCGACCACGACCACAGGAACGCGAACAGCGAGACCGTGACGATCGAGTTTCGGCTCACCGGCAGCACGATCGAGCGGAACGTACGCCAGGTGCCCGCCCCGTCGATGCGCGCGGCGGAGAGCAGTTCGTCGGGGATGCCGCGCATGAACGCGGTGAAGATGAGCACGCCGAACGGCACCGCGAGCGTGGAGTCGGCGAGGATCAGACCCGGTACGGAGTTGAGGATCCCGGCGTTCAGGTAGATCGCGTAGAACCCCATCGCCATGATGATCCCCGGGATCATCTGGGCGATGAGCAGCGCGAAGCTGAGCGCATTGCCCCCGCGCGGGCGGAGCTTGGCGAGGGAGTACGCCGCCGGGGCCGACAGGAGCAGGGTGAGCACGACCGTTCCGACGCCGATGACGAAACTCGTGCCGAGGTAGGGCAACTGGTCGGAGAGGACCTTCTCGTAGCCCTCGAACGTCGGGGGGAGCGGGAAGAGATCGGGCGGTGACTTGCGCATGTCGCTCTGCGGGGTGAGCGACACGTTGATCATCCAATAGATCGGGAACAGCATGATCGCGGTGAGGACGATGCCGATCGCCGTGATCCACCAGGGACGACGCCTCATGATCAGACCTCCAGTCGGCGCTGGGCGCGGATGTAGATCAGCCCGAAGACCAGGGCGATCACGATGAGCAGGTTGCCGACCGCCGCCGCGGGGCTGAGGTCGGGGAGAGCCGAGCCGAAGCCGAGGCGGTACGACCAGATGGCGAACGTGGTCGAACTCGACCCCGGGCCGCCGCGGGTCATGATCCAGATGATGTCGAACACCTTGAGCGTGTAGACGAGCCCGAGCAGGATCGTGATCGCCGAGACCGGGCGCAGGAGCGGGAAGGTGATGCGCCAGAACTTCTGCCAGGCGTTGGCTCCGTCGATGGATGCCGCTTCGTAGATGTCGCTCGAGATGTTCTGGAGGCCGCTGTACAGGATGACGAGGTTGAACGGCACGCCGATCCAGATGTTGGCGATGAGCACCGACACCAGCGCCCATTGCGGCGAGGTGAGCCAGTTGACGGCGTCGACGCCGACGAGGCTCAGGAGGTAGTTGACGACGCCCGAATCGGAGTTCAGCATCCACGACCACGCGGACGCCGAGACCAGCAGGGGCAGCAGCCACGGCACGAGGAACAGCGCGCGCAACGTCGTGGACAGCGGGAAGCGCTGGAAGAAGAACACCGCGAGCGCCATGCCGATCGAGTACTGGAAGACGATCGACACGAGCGTGAACGTGGCGGTGTTGGCCAGGGCCGGCCAGAAGGTGGGGTCCTGGAAGACGGTGGCGTAGTTGGCGAACCACACGAACGGTGCCGTGCCGTCGATGAACGAGCGGACGGTGTAATCGCGCAGGCTCAGGTCGAGGTTGCGGAACAGCGGATAGGCGTAGAAGACGACCAGGTAGATCACGACGGGGGCGAGAAACGCCCAGGCGGCCCACTGGCCCCGGCGCCGCGGACGGCGGTCCGGGGTGGGGAGGGCGGCGGCGACCGCCGCCCTCCCGGAATCGCCGGTGCCCGTCGAGGCAGTGAACTGCGTCGCGGTCATGTCGGCGTACCCCTTTCAGGAATCGAGTGTCACTTCGAGGAAGCGGCCTGCTGGGCGGCCTTCAGAGCATCCTGCGGCGACTGGGCGCCGGTCAGGGAGTTCTGCACGGCTGTCCACAGCTGCTCGGAGATCACCGGGTACTTCGTGCCGAGGTTGTCTCCCGTGCGGGCCTTCGCCGCGTTGACGGCCTCGACCCAGGGCTCGAGCGTCGGGTCCTGGGCGAGCTGCTCCTTCTGCGCCTCGGGGGTCGCCGCGATGTAGTTCAGCGTGTTGTCGGTGCCGACGACGTTGGCCGTGCTGGTCAGGCACTCGACGATCTTCGCCGAGGCGGCGTAGCGGCCCGCGTCCTTCTGCACGGGCAGCGTCAGGAACTCGCCGCCCGTCGGCGCCGGGGCGGCACCACCCTTCGCCGCGGGGATCGGAATGACCTCGTAGCCGGCCTTCGCGGCGCCCGCCTTCTGCCAGGTGCCGTTCTCGGCGAAGCCGAAGTCGCCGGTCTCGAACTCCTGCCAGCTCGTGGTCTGGGTGTTGTTGATGACCGAGTTCGGCGCCCAGCCCTTCTGCACCCAGTCGGTCCACAGCTGCACGGCCGAGGCGGCCTGCGTGGAGTCCAGCTCCGTGAGGTCGGCACCCGCGCCCCAGAACCAGGGCAGGAACTGGAAGCTGCCTTCCTCGGTGCCGATGCCCGAGAAGGTGATGCCCTTCTTGCCGGATGCCACGACCTTCTCGATCGCGGCGTTGAGGGTCGACCAGTCCTTGATCGACGAGGGATCGACCCCCGCCGCGCTGAGCACGGTCGGGTTGTAGTACAGCGCCAGGGTGTTCGCGCCGATCGGGACGCCGTAGGTCTTCCCGTCGACGACAGAGGCACCGAGGATGTTCTCGGCCACGTCGCCGACTTGCAGGTTGTTCTCGTCGGTCGAGGTGATGATCCCCGCCTCGACGAGCGTCGAGACGGCGGGGTTGTCGATCAGCAGGATGTCGGGCGAGTCGCCCTGCTGGCCGGCGAGGAGCGCCTTCGAGGTGAGGTCGCTGGTGTCGAAACCGGTGCGCTCGATCGTGACGCCGGCGTCGGCGGCGCATTTGTCGATGACCTTCGCCCAGTCGGACGAGGCGTCGTACTGCGGGTACGGGTCCCAGAAGGTGTAGGTGCCGCCGGCGCTGCCGTCGGTGCTGGTGCCGGTCGCTCCACCGGAGCATCCGGCCAGGACGCCGACGGCGACGGCGCCGACGGCGATCGCGCCGAGAGCGCGGGTACGGGTGTTGTTCGTGCTCACTGTTCTTTCCTCTCTGAAATGTGACTGCGTTGTCATGCTGGCGGTGGCGTTGAACCGGTTCGACGATGGACCGACGAGAACGGGGCGCGCCGTCGCCTCGTTAAGCGGTGCTCCCCCTGTCGGTGAGCTCCGGCTCGATGAACCCGACCACGGGCGGCCCGTAGTCGGGGTCGGCGATGCGCCGGACCAGGTGCTGGACCGCTTTGCGGCCCAGCCCGTCTGGAGATGTCTCGACTGCCGTGTACGGCAGGAGGAACGTGCGTCCGAAGTCCTGTGAGTACAGACTGACGACGGACAGGTCGCGCGGGACGACGACGCCGCGCTCGCGCAGCACCGCGGGCAGCGCCGCGATCGAGGCGCCGTTGTGGACGACCAGCGCGGTCGCCTCGGTGCGGGCATCGAGGATGGCGTTGAGGCTCCGCTCGATCCCGGGTTGCTGCGACTCGCCGTAGTACGGACGGACCTGGATGCCATAGCGCGCGGCCCGCTCGAGAGCGGCATCGCGGTAGCGCCAGGCGTAGGCGCCCCCGCGCTCGAACACGTGGCGGGGAGGAGAGACGAGCACGATGTCGCGATGCCCGAGACCGTAGAGGTGGTCGATGGTCAGACGCGCGGCCTCGCTGAAGTCCAGGTCGAAGACGTCGACGCCGTCGGTGTCACGCGGCAGCCCGACGAGCGCGCCCGGTTGCCGCGCCTGGCGGAGAGCCTCGAGTCGCGGGTCGTCGTGCGTGACGTCGAGCAGGACGACGCCGTCGACCATGTTCGACGACGTGATCCGACGGATCGCCCCCGGCCCATCGCTGTCGGTCACCATCAGGATGTCGTAGCCGAGCTCGCGCGCCGCGTTGGAGACGGCCAGGATGTACTGGAGCATCGCCGGGGGGAACTCGTCCTCGTGGAACTGCAGGAGGAGTCCGAGCACCATCGTCTGCGAGGTCGCGAGTGCTCGCGCGCCCGCGTTGACGGTGAACCCCAACTCCGCGATTGCGAGGTCGATGCGCTCGCGCGTCTCGCGAGAGATGGGCCGGTTGCCCGAGAGGGCGTAGGACACGGTGCTGCGCGAGACACCCGCCGCTTTGGCCACGTCGCCGATCGTCGGCATCCGCCACCCCTCTCTTCATCGAACCGGTTCGACCACTGTAGAGCGGGTTCGAGGTCCACGCAAGAGGCGATGTCGTCGAATGCGGTGACGGGTGTTCGCGCGGGGCGCGGGGGCCGCGGGGCGGTGCGG
>NZ_LDRU01000049.1 GCF_001476285.1 Microbacterium testaceum
CTCGTGCTCGCCGGTGCGACCTGGACGTGGCAGCTCGTGTTCGTGTTCGTCGCCTTCGCGCTGTGGGGAATCGCATCGCACGCCTTCGGCGCGGTGCAGGACGTCGAGGCCGACCGCGCCGCCGACATCTCGTCGATCGCCACGGCTCGGGGTGCGCGCTGGACCGTGCGCTTCGCCCTGGTCGCCTACGCCCTCGCCGGCGTGGCGATGCTGTTCACCGCGTGGCCCGGTCCCCTGGCGGGTGTGCTGGTGATCCCCTACCTCGTCGTCTGCTGGCCGTACCGGAACGTCACGGATGCCGAGAGCGACCGCGCGACCGCCGGGTGGAACCGCTTCCTCTGGCTGAACCAGATCGCCGGCTTCGGCACGACGATGCTGCTGATCTGGTGGTGGTTCCTGACGGCCTGACCGGCCGGTCGGGGCCGCCGAGCTCGCGTGCCCGGCGCTCGCGATGCCCGGCGCACGCGGCGCCCGGCGATTGCGATGCCCGACGCGTGCGGTGGCATCCCCGTCGAGTGTCCAAGACACGCCGTTATCCCGGTGCCGGTTGCGGCGTGTCTTGGACACTCGACGGGAGTGATGGATGCCGGGGCGCGGGGCCGATGCCGGCGCACGGGGCCGCGCGAGGCGGGGCGCGGCGCGAACGGCGAACGCCGGTGCCCGCGGAAGCGGGGCACCGGCGTTCGCCGTGGACCGGGCGTCAGCCGCCCTGGTTCTCGGTGCTCCCCGAGGACGGGGCCTGGAGCTCGAGCAGGCGCTGGACCGCTGCGGTGAGTCGCGCGTCCTGCGTGGCGAAGGCCGAGAGGTCTCCGCTCGAGAGCGCCTGCTGGCGCGCCGTCAGCGCGTCGCGCGCTTCCTGCAGCGCCGCGGCGTAGTCACCGGCCGGGGCGGTCGGAGTCGACGGAGTCGGGTTCTCCGCCTGATCCGTCGGGGTCACGGACTCATCTCCCGTGTCGGCCCCGGAGTCTCCGCCGAAGAGGGCGTCGAGCGCCTCGCTCAGCGTGTTCTCGAACGCGATCTTGTCGCCGAAGGCGACCAGGACGCGGCGGAGCTGCGGCAGCTTCGTGTCACCGGACGACTGCACGAACACGGGCTGCACGTAGAGCAGACCACCGCCCACGGGGAGCGTCAGCAGGTTGCCGTTGAGCACCTGCGACTGCCCCTGCTGGAGGATGTTGATCTGCGACGACACGTTCGTATCCGAGTCGAACGTGTTCTGCACCTGGCCGGGGCCGGGCACCGTCGTCGCCGCGTCGATCACGAGCATGCGCAATCGCCCGTAGTCGTCGCGTTTCGTGCCCTTCTCGTCACCGGCGTTGGAATCGACCGCGAGATAGCCCGTGAGCACGTTGCGCGCCTGACCACCCTGGGACGCCGGGATGAAGCTCGTGAACATCGAATACGACGGCGCGTCCTGACTCGGCATCTTCATCGTCAGGTAGTACGGCGGCTGGAGCTCGTTCGCGTTCTGCGGGTCGTTCGGCGTCGCCCACCGGTTGTCCTGCTGGAAGAAGGACCGGGCATCGTCGACGTGGTACACGCCGAGCATCGACCGCTGCACCTTCATGAGGTCGGTCGGGTAGCGCACGTGGCTCATCAGGTCTGCCGACATCTCGCTCCAGGGCTGCAGCGTCGACGGGTAGATCTTCTGCCAGGTCTGGAGGACCGGGTCCTGGTCGTCCCACGCGTAGAGGGTCACACTGCCGTCGTACGCGTCGACCGTCGCCTTCACCGAGTTGCGGATGTAGTTGATGTCATCCAGTGCGTACGTCGGAGCCGGATTGTTCGAGTCGGCGATCGCGCGCGACAGCGACACACCGGTCGAGTACGGGTAGTTCGCACTCGTCGTGTACCCGTCGACGACCCACTTGATGCGCCCGTCGACCACGGTCGGGTACGGGTCGCTGTCGAGCGTCAGGTAGGGGGCGACCTTCTGAACGCGCTCCTTGGGGTTGCGGTCGTAGAGGATCTGCGAGTCCGCGTTGACGTAGTCCGAGAAGAGGATCTGTTCCGACTGGAACTTCAGCGCGTAGATGAGGCGGTTGAAGACGTTGCCGACGCTCGGACCGCCGTTCCCGCGGAACGTGGTGCGCGTCTCGGTGCCTCCGTCGGCGCCGAGCGGGTAGTCGAGCTCGATGTCTTCGCCGCCCTCGGGTCCGCCGACGATCGAGTACTGCGGCGACTGCTCACCGAAGTACACGCGTGGCTCGTAGTTCAGGTCCGTGAGGAAGCCCGTTCCCGGGATCGCCCGCTCGAGGAAGACGGGGTCGCCGTCGGCCGTGCGCTCGTTTCCGGCGGCGGCCACCATGCCGTACCCGTGCGTGTACACGAGGGTGGAGTTCTGCCACGAGTTGGCGTCGCCGAGCTGACTCGTGTTCAGCTCTCGGAGCGACACGACGGCATCCTGACTCTGCCCGTTGATCTGGTAGCGGTCGACGTCGAGCGGCTCCGCGAACTGGTAGTACGAGCGGTACTGCTCTAGCTGGCGGACCGTAGGGCCGATGATGGCCGGGTCCATGATGCGCAGCTGGGCGGTGGATGCCGCATCGTTGCGCAACTGACCGGCCTGCGCCGTCGTCGTCGCCTCGAAGTTCTCTTTCTCGACCTTGTCGATGCCGTACGCGGTCTTCGTGCTGTCGAGGTTGCGCTGGTAGTACTGGCTCTCGAGCGACAGCTGGTTCGGTCGCACCTGGAACGTGTTCACCGCCCACGGGATCGCAGCACCGACGACGATCGCCGAAACGACGAGCAGCGCTGTCGCGATCAGGGGGTAGCGCCACCGGCCGATGAACGCGGTGACGAAGAAGGCCAACGCCACGATCACCGCGGCGATCGCCAGGATCGTCTGGCCGGGGATCACCGCGTTCGCACCCACATAGCCCGGGCCCGTGATGCGGTCGTCGGGCTGGATGAGCGTGCGGTAGCGGTCGAGCCAGAGGCTGGCGCCCTGCAGGAGCAGGTAGAGACCGGCGAGGACCGCCAGCTGGATGCGCGCGGCCTTCGAGATGCGCAGCTCACGCTGGCCCACGCGAACGGATCCGTAGAGGTAGGACACCACGGCGGTCAGAAGGAGCGAGACGAGCGCGACGGCGGACGCGAAGCCCAGGACCGCCGTGTAGAACGGCATCGCGAACATGTAGAACCCGGTGTCGAGACCGAACTGCGGGTCGGTCACCGCGGTCTGCACCCCGTTCGCCCACAGCCAGGTCGTCTCCCACTGCGCGGATGCCGCGAAGCCGGCGAAGAAGCCGAAGAAGATCGGGATCCCCCACATCGCCAGGCGCCGCAGGGGCTCGACGACCTCCTGGTAGCGGTCGAGCTGAGAGCTCAGCCGCGCGTAGACGGGACGCAGCCGGTAGGCCAGCTGGATCGCCGCCCATACCGGCACGGCCATCGCGACGAACCCGACGGCGAACATCACGGCCCGCGCGATCCACTGCGTGGTCAGCACGGTCGTGAACCCGAGCTGGGCGAACCACATCCAGTCGGCGTAGAGGTTCGCGAAGACGAAGAAGGCCACCACCAACGCGGCGATGATCGCCAAGCTGATCGAGATGATTCGTCGGGAGCGGTTCGGCGGCGTGGCCTGGTTCGGCGCTGAGGTCGTGGTCACCACCTCATCCTAGGCGCGACCACTGTGGGTGAGCCGTGGATACTACGATCCCGTGCTGTTGCCCGCCTCGCAGGTCGGCAGGGCGTCGAGGTCGCCGCCGTCGCGAATCGTCTCCAGCACCTTCAGGGAGTCAGAGAGTGTCGACACCGAGAACACCCGGATGCCGTTCGGCACATGACCCACGACCTCGTTGCAGTTCGCCGACGGGGCGAGGAACCAGGTTGCACCGGCATCCCGAGCCCCGTAGAGCTTCTGACGGATGCCGCCGATCGCACCGACCTGCCCCTGCTCGTCGATCGTGCCGGTGCCGGCGATGTGCTGGCCGCCGGTGAGGTCGCCGGGCGACATCTTGTCGATGATGCCGAGCGCGAACATCATGCCCGCGCTCGGGCCGCCGATGTCGTTGAGCTGGATCTTGACGTCGACGGGGAGGTCGAATCCGAGGGCGAGCGAGATGCCGACGAGCCACTGCTGCTGTCCATTGACATCGCCCTGCCGCGGGGTGACGGTCACGGTCGTCGGTGTGCCGTCCCGGTCGATCCCGAAGGTCACGGGCTGACCGCCCGCGGCCTGGATGGCGGCCTTGACGTCGTCCGCCGTCGGGGTGGCGGTTCCGTCGACGGACTCGATGACGTCGCCCGCCTCGAGCAGACCCGCGGCAGCACCGTCCGCGGTGACGCTTGCCACCGAGATAACCTGGGGGACGTCGTATCCGAGCTGGCGCAACGCCGCCGCCGAAGCCTCGAGCTGTGAGTCCGACATCAAGTCCGCGTTCTCGGTGTTGCGCTGCTCCGTCGTCTGCCCCTCGGGGAAGATCCGGTCGATCGGGATGACCGCGCGGGAGGGGTCGAACCACGCGGCCGCCAGTTCGATCCACGAGGGTCGGCGCTCGCGGTTGCCATTGACCTGGACGGTGAGAAGGTCGAGCTGGCCCGTCGTGGGATCGTTCTTCTCGTTCGGCACGGAGATGAGGGGCACATCGACGCCGTCGGCGTTCTTCGACGTTCCGAGCGTGTCGAGCACCGGTCCGGGCTGTTGGATCACGTACGCCGTCGGCAGGAAGGTGAGCACGAAGAGCACGACGACCGCGACGGCGAGGGACCACAACCCGAACAGGGTGGTGCGCGACCGTCGGCGTGCGGGAGCGGGCACGACGGAGACGTTCTCGTCGAACAGGGTCACGGGTCCTACCTTTACCGGGGATCGTTCGCGCGCGGCGTAAGCGGCGTGGAGCCGAGCCGGGGAGAGCGAGGAAACGTGCGACTAGCGTAGATCCCGTTCCCCTTGACCTGGCTGAGAGGCGAAGAAGTGGCAGACGACGACCGGAACCCTGAAGAAGAGTTCCAGGAGCTCATGCGTCGCCTGATGTCGGGCGACATGACCGGCATCGATCCCGAACAGCTCTCCCGACTGTCGGGCATGCAGATCGACCCCGCGATGCTGCAGGCCGTGATGAGCCAGCTGCAGGGCGCGTTCGCGGGCACCCAGGACGGCGTGGACTGGAGCCTGGCCGAACGCCAGGCCCTGCACATCGCCAACCAGGACGGGCTGGGCGTCACCTCGGGCCAGAGCAGCGACCTGTCGCAGGCCTTCGCGCTGGCGAACCTCTGGCTCGGCGAGGCGACGAACATCGCCGACCTCCCGCAGCCCGCTCGCGCCGTCACGCGTGGCGCCTGGGTCAGCGCGACCCTGCCCGTGTGGCAAGAGCTCGCCGAGCCCGTCGCGACGAGCATCGCCGACGCGCTCACCGACGCTCTGGGCCAGCAGGCTCCCGACGACATGCAAGAGATGATCGCGGGAGCCGGTCGCCTGATGCGCACCGTCGGCGGTTCGTTGTTCGCGACGCAGCTCGGCCACGTCGTGGGTCGGCTCTCCACCGAGGTTGTCGGCGGTGGAGATGTCGGCATCCCGGTCATGCCCGACGGCGAAGCCGCGATCCTGCCGCAGAACTTCGCCGATTTCGGTCGCGATCTCGAGATCCCCGACGATCAGCTCGCGCTGTATCTCGCGACGCGCGAACTCGCCCACGCACGTCTCTTCCGGCACGCGCGCTGGCTGCGACTGCACGTGATCTCCCAGGTGCGCGATTTCGCGCACGGTATCCGCGTCGACACCGACGCCCTCGAAGACCTCGCGTCGCGGTTCGACCCCTCGCAGCCCGAGGAGCTCCGCAGCGCGTTGGAGAGCGGTGCACTGCTGCCCGCGCGCTCCGAGGAGCAGACCGCGGCGCTGACGCGCCTCGAGAACCTGCTCGCCACCATCGAGGGCTGGGTCGACGTCGTCACGGAGGACGCGACGTCCCGCCTGCCCGCCGCAGCACGTATCGCCGAGGCGGTGCGACGCCGTCGCGCGGTGGGCGGTCCCGCCGAGCAGGCTCTCGGTTCGCTCGTCGGGCTGGAACTGCGCCCGCGCCGTATGCGCGAGGCCGCGGCGATGTGGCGCGCCGTCACCGACGCGGTCGGCGTGGCCGGCCGTGACGCCCTCTGGGACTACCCCGACCTCATGCCGTCGGCAGAGGACATCGACGATCCGGCACGCCTGGTGGAACGGGTCGTCGCCGCGTCGCGCGGCGAGGCCGCCCCGACGGATGCCATGGACGACGCGCTCGCCCAGTTGCTGGCGGAGGAGAATCTCGCCGACCGTGACCGTGACGGCGCTCCGGGCCGTGAGGAGTCCGACGGCGACGAGGGGACACCGGGCGACCAGCGCCCGGTCTGACTCTTCCTCCCCAACCGCCGGGGAGGTCGTGTGGCGTGTGGACAGGCGGGGGCGGCACCCGAGAGCCCGAGATCATCGGTGGATGATCCGACTCGACCAGGCCGCTCCCCCGCTCTTCCGCTCCGACGGAACCGTGCAGTTCGGCGCGCCCGCCCGCGCCCGCGTCGAGCACTCGGCGCCGTGGATGGAACGCGCGATCGACGCCCTCGAAGCGGGGACGACGCGCAGCGAGCTCCGCGCGCTCGCACGCCTGCATCGCGCTCCGAACGCCGACGCCGACGCCGATGCGCTGCTCACGGCGCTCTCCCCCGCGCTCGTGCGCTCCCGACGCCCCGGGACGTTCGTGGTGCAGACCGCCGACGACCTGCCCACGGCCGTCGTCCGCGCGGTGCTCGCCGCCCTGCCGGCGCGGAGTCGGCTCGTCGCGTGGGCGGGCGCCGACACGGCGCCGGTCGCGGCCGGCTCGCGCGTCGTGCTCCTCGCGGCGCATCGCGTGGATCCTCGCCGGGCATCGACCCTGCTCCGCGAGGGTGTCGTGCACCTGCCCCTGGTTCTCGACGGATCAAGCGCGACCATCGGTCCCGTCGTCCACCCCGGACGCACGGCGTGCTTGTCGTGTCTGGATGCCACGGCCCAGCGCCTCGACGGTTCATGGCCGCTTCTCGCGGCGCAACTACTCGCTCGGCGGTGCGCGACCGCCGATGTCGCTTTGGCCGCGGAGGCGGGCCGCGCCGCTCGGCACCTGCTCAGCGCACGACCGGGCGTCCCGTCCCGCTCGCTGCGCCTGCGCGTCGACTCGCTCCGGCGTGTCTGGGAAGACCATCGGCCGAGCGAAGACTGCCGGTGCCGATCTCTCGAAGGAAACGCGACGGCTCCCGATCCGCCCGGCCACGACCTCGAGCCCAGCTCACCGTCAGCGAGCGGGCCGCTCGCGTGACACCGACGTAAGCGAGACGACGCTCCTCGTCGACGGCTTCGAAGGTTGTGGCGTACGAGATGGGGAGAAGGCCCTCGCTCACGCCGATGAGGAAGACGTGATCCCACTCCAGTCCTTTCGCCGCGTGCAGCGTCGAAAGGGTGACCGTGCGTGTCGCGGGCTCGTGCTGGTCGCGCGCCCTCGCCTGCAGATCGTCGGTGAACGAGCGCAGGTCGGTGCCGGGAGCCGCTTCCTCTGCGAGACGAAGCAGCGCCGCGCGAGCCTCCCAGCCATCGCGGAGCGCCCCGCCCGCCTGCGGCGGATCATCCGTCAGCCCGACCCCGCGCAGGACGTCGCGGACCGTCGCCAGAAAGCCCGTCTCCACCGGAGCGACGGAAGCGGCTCGCAGAGCCATCAGGGCCTGTCGCACCTCCGGCATGTCGAAGAACTTGCGGCCGCCGAGCACCGTGGCCGCTATTCCTCGAGAGGCGAGGGCGTTCAAGACGACCGCGGACTGCGCGTGCGAGCGGTAGAGGATCGCGATGCTGTCGGGATCGGCACCGGCGGCGATGATCCCGGCGACCTCGGCGGCGATCCCGGCGGCCTCGGCTTCGTCATCGTCGTACGCGCGTACCGCGGGGAGGGGGTCGTCGCCATCGCGCGCCGCGGGCACGGAGGCGTCGCCATCGCGCGCCGCGACGAGCTCGAGGGCACCGGCTCGGCCGCGCATGAGGTCGTTCGCCACCGCGAGCACCGCGCCGGTGGAGCGGTAGTTGCGCTCGAGCCGAACGACGCGGGCGTCGTCGTACGTCCGGTCGAACTCGAGGAGGTAGCGTGCGTCGGCCCCGGTGAAGGAGTAGATCGTCTGGCTCGCGTCACCGACGACGCACAGATCACGCCGATCGCCGAGCCAGAGTTCGAGCAGACGGTTCTGCAGGGGCGAGACGTCCTGGAACTCATCGACGGTGAAATGCCGATACTGCTCGTGAACCGCCGCGGCCACGCGGGGCTCCGCCTCGATCATTCCGGCGCAGGTGAGGAGGACGTCCTCGAAGTCCATCTGCCGCCGCTCGTCCTTCAACTTCTCATACGCCCGCTGAAGGTCGACGACCTGTTCCACGCGAAGTCGTCCGACCCCGTCGGGACGCGCCGCGGCGTACTGCTCGATGGATCGCATCGTCACTTTGCGCCACTCGATCTGCGCGGCCACATCGCGCAGGGTCGCGGTGTCGGGAGCGAGCCCGATGCCGTCCGCGGCGTGAGCGAGCATGCGCACCTTGTTGTCGATGATCGACGGCGCCTGGTCGGCGGCCAGCGTCGGCCAGAAGTAGTTCACCTGAGCGAGAGCAGCGGCGTGAAAGGTGCGAGCGGACACCCCGCTCACTCCCAGGGCGCGCAGCCGTCCGCGCATCTCCCCGGCGGCCTTCGCCGTGAAGGTGACGGCCATCACTCGCTGCGGCGAATAAGCACCCGTGTCGACACCGTGCGCGATGCGGCGCGTGATCACGCGGGTCTTTCCGGTTCCCGCCCCGGCCAGCACGCAGACGGGCCCGCGCAGCGCGCGTGCCGCCTCCAGCTGGTGCTCGTCGAGTCCGTCGAGCGCGTCGGAGGTCACGCGGCGCCCCCGTACCAGTCCTCGATCAGTCGACGGGCGATGGAGGAGGTTCCCGGCAACTGCACGGCATCCTCCCCGCGCAGCGCCGCGCCGATCTGCTCCCGATCGAACCAGCGGACCTCGACGATCTCCTCGCCGTCGGCGCGGACCTCGGTGTCGTCGAGGATGCGGGCACGGAAACCGAGCATGAGCGAGCGCGGGTAGGGCCACACCTGCGAGCCGCGATACTGCACGTCCTGCAGGCGTACTCCGGCCTCCTCGAGGATCTCGCGCGCGACCGCGTCCTCCAGTGACTCGCCGGCTTCCGCGAAACCGGCGAAACACGAGTACCGACCCCCACCCCACGCGGCGTTCGCACCGAGGAGGATTCGGTCGGGATCGGTCGCCGACGAGAGCAGCACGATCACCGCGGGGTCGGTGCGCGGGAAGTGCTCCCGTCCGCAGCGAGGACAGTGGCGCGACCACCCGGCATGACGAAGCTCGGTGCGCGTTCCGCACGCAGGGCAGAACGGCGCGTCGCGCAGCCACCCGGCGAGGGCCACCGCGGTGGCGAAGATCTCCGACTCGTCCGCGGGCAGATCGCCCCCGATGCTCCGGAGTCTGCCCCACTCGACAGACGGGGAGAGGTGCAGGTCGTCGTCGTCATCGATGACGGCGAGAAGAAGGGCGTCATCGTTGTCGTCGCGCCCCAGAAAGGCCCACTCGATCGTCTGCCCGACATCATCGGTGCGGAGTAGTGCCAAACGCCCATCGTCGACGGGCGTCGCGTCCCCCCGTACGGCGAGAACACGGGTTCCGGATGCCGCGCGCTCGCGCGACACGAGATCCTCGGCGGCGCGCTCGTCACCGCGCCTGTCGAGCGCGCCGCCCGGCCAGCGAGCGGGAGACGGGGAATCGGGCGGCACCGGGACGGGCAGCGGCATCGAACACCTCTCTCAAGGGCGTGGCGCAAGGGGAAGGAGCGAGCACGCGACCTACCCTGGGTGCATGGCCCGCTCGCCCCTCACTCTAGCCGCGTCGGTGACGGCGGCCCTCCCCCGGATCGGCGTGACGCGCGTCGGAGCGCTCACCGAGAACGCCGCGGGCCGCTTCGACGCCGCGCTCGTCCATCTCGACGACGGACGGACCGCTGTCGTGCGCCGCCCCTCAGCGGAGGAGTTCGCATCAGACCTCGCCGCCGAGTCTCGCGCGCTGCACGCCCTGACCCCCGGGGTGCGGGCCCTCCTCCCCTTCGCCGTTCCCGAAGTGCTCGGCGAGAACGGATCCGGCATCGACCGCGTCCTCGTCACGACCCACCTCGAGGGCTATCGCATCGACCCGGCGCACCTGCCGAAGGGTCCCGGTTACGCTCCGGCCATCGGCGGTGCCTTCGCGGCCATTCACGCGCTCCCCGTTTCGATCGTCCGCACCGACGGCCTTCCGGTCCGCTCCCCCGAGCAGGTGCGCGACGACACGGCCCGCCTGCTCGACCGCGCCGACGGCACGGACCGCGTTCCCGACGGTCTCATGCTGCGATGGAGGCAGGCGCTCCGAGAAGACGAGCTGTGGCGCTTCGAATCGGCCGTGGTCCTCGGGGGTGCGACGAGCTCCTCCATCCTGCTGGAAGACGACGACGACGAGATCCCGCACGTGACCGGTGTGCTCGAGTGGTCGGGGCTGAGCGTCGGCGATCCCGCCGTCGACCTGCGGTGGCTGGCATCCGCGCCCCTTGCCGCTGACGATGTCTTCGCCGGCTATACCGCCGCCGGTGACCGCTCCCCCGACGCTCTTCTCCGCGAGAGAGCGCGCCTGTACGCCGAGCTCGAGTTCGCGCGCTGGCTCGTCCACGGGTACGACGCCGGCGACGCGGCCGTCGTGTCGGACGCCGTCGCCCTCCTGGAGGCGCTGGTCGAGGGGGTTCGAGGCGACCACATCGTGGCCGACTCGCGCACGGACATCGACGACGCGCTCGCCCTCGTCGAGAAGGTCCCCCCGGCGGTGATCGGGGGCGTCGACACATCGATGCAGACCGACGCGTACGATCCCGAGGCCCTTTCGCTCTACCTCTCCGCGGAGCGTGACCGCGAGGCTGCGGCCGCGGGTCTCGCCGCCGCTCTCGCCGACGATGACTTCCCCCGGGGGACGACTCCACCCGACGCTGTGGATCTGCCCCCGGCCCTCAGCGAGGAACCCGGTCCGACCGCGCCGATCGACCTCGACGGGTGGACCGACGCGCCGTGGCGCACAGACCGGTCGGACGCCGAGTCTTCGGACCAGGACGCCCCCGGACTCGACGTTCGCGGCGACGCCGCGGCAGCTGACGACGCTGACGCCGCCGCCGCGGACGACGCCGTGGGACACGACGACGAGGAAGACGCCGCGCGGGCGAGTCGCGCGGCCCTGCGTCGCTGGGGCGTGACGGGGGACAACGTCTGAGCGCACCGCGCGCAGGTCACCCGCGGAGGACCAGCTCGTCTCCGACGTAGAACAGCGCGACGTCGATCGCATCGAGCGGAATGCCGTGCTTCGCGTGATACGCCTCCCGATAGAGCTCGAGCTGGACCATGCGGGACCGCCGGTCCTCGGCCGTGGCCGGGGGCTTCCCCGTCTTCCAGTCGACGATCTCGTAGCGGTCCCCGCGTCGGTACACCGCGTCGAGCTTGCAGATCACGACGTGTTCGCGGCCGTCGAGGCGTCGCGTGACGAAATCGATCTCGGTCTCGACCTCGAGCGGCTGGAGGGTCGCCCATTCGGACCGTTCGAAACACTCGCGCAACCGCTCGAGCTCCGCCGCATCGGCGGCCGACGCTCCGATGTCGTCGTCATCCCACAGGGCTCCGTCGTCCAAGCCGACGCCGGCGCCCACGAGTCCTGAGCGCTGCTCGACCCAGGCGTGAAACAGCGTTCCGAGACGCGTCTGCCGGTACGGACGCTCAGGCATCGGCCGTCGGACCTCGTCGACTGCGGCGCCGTAGTCGGCGACGAAGTCCTTGAAACGTGACGCGGGGATACGCGTCGGTGCCGGGGCGTGGAGCGGTCGCAAGCGCGCGGCACGCTCGGCGAGGAGCAGCGCGAGGTCCGCATCCGGCTCTACCGGCGCCGCACTCCGCGCGGCGGCGACGTCCGCGGCCGCAGCCGTCACGGCCGTGCGACGCGAGCCGAGGGGGTCGAGCGGCCACTGCAGCAGGCGCCGCTCCCCGTCGTACGGGTCTTCTCCCGCGTCGTCCACCACGAGATCGAGCTCCAGGGCCTCTGCGGCCTCGTCGAGGAACACGCTCGGCCGGCGCGGCTTCTTCGTGCCCGACCACGTCGACCCCGACAGCAGGAGGTGGTCGCGCGCGCGGGTGAAGGCGACGTACGCCAGGCGACGGTCCTCATCGAGCTGGCGCGCGCGATTCGCGGCGACGAAGTCGTCGATGGCCGCCTTCAGCTCCTGCTGTGTCTCGGCACCCCTCCACCCGAGAACGGGCAGCCACGCCGCGTCGCCGCGGAAGTCGGAGGGCAGGATGCCGAACCCCAACCACCCCTTGGTGTCGCGCGGCAGCGACGGAAGCTCGTCGGTCACCAGACGCACGACCGCGACGGCATCCCACTCCAGCCCCTTGGACCCGTGGATCGTCAGGAGCTGGACCACGTCGTCCTCGGGCGGCTCGGTGCGCGGCGCGAACTCGTCCGCCTGTTCGGCGTGGTCGAGCCACGCCAAGAGGCTCGTCACCGAACCGGACTCGTCGGCGGCGAGGAACCCACGGATCTCGTCGACGAACGCGCGCAACTGGGCCGAGGCGATGCGCGCGGGTCCGCGCGATTCGTTGGCGGCAAGCTCGATGTCGAGGCGGAGTTCGGCTTCGATCAAGCGGATGAGTTCGGGGATGGGGGCGCCGATGCTTCGGCGCAGGCCCGCGAAGACCGCCCCGGCCTCACGCAGACGCGAGCGCCCTTCCGGCGTGATGTCGGAGAGCCAACCGTGATCGTCGCTCTGCCGGGCGATGAAGTCGAGCGCATCGACGAGAGACGCGCTGTCCCCGCCGGGCGTGGCTCGCAGCCGTTCGACGACGTCGCGCTCGAGCGGACGCAGAGCCACGTCGTGCGTGGCGAGACGCCGCGCGAGCTGGGCGAGCGCGCGCAGATCCGCCAACCCCACCGCCCACCGCGGTCCGGACAACAGGCGGATCAGCGCGGAACCCGCCTCGGGGTCGCTGATCACGCGCAGGGCGGACACGACGTCGACGACCTCGGGCGTCGTCAGCAGGCCGCCGAGCCCGAGGATCCGGTGCGGGATGCCACGGCGGCCGAGCG
The DNA here is from genome assembly GCF_001476285.1 of Microbacterium testaceum. Lineage (GTDB taxonomy): Bacteria > Actinomycetota > Actinomycetes > Actinomycetales > Microbacteriaceae > Microbacterium > Microbacterium testaceum_B. The sequence goes on from NZ_LDRU01000049.1 coordinate 13,138, forward strand.
CGTCGCCGAAACGCACCATGTGCTTCTTGCTGCGGAACAGGATCGCTCCGGTCGTGCCGAGATTCTGAGCCTGACGCGCGGCGCGAACGCCGGCGAACCATGACGCGACGCGATCCGCCTCGGTGTCGAGATCGTTCTCGAAGACGAGTTCGACGAGGCCGTCGGGCGCGCCCGGGCGCGCACGGAGCGCCTCGACCGCGATGGGCGATCGGTTCGCGAGCGGAGCGAGGACGGCGTTGGCGGCGTCGAGGACGCGCGCGCTGTTGCGCCAACTGGTCAGCAGCGAGAAGTGTCGGCATCCCCCGTCCGGAGAGAACGCGGCGGGGAATCCGCCCAGATTGCCGGCGCTCGCGCCGCGCCACGCGTAGATCGCCTGATGGGGGTCGCCGACGGCCATCACGCCCGTGCCCGCGAAGAGGGTCGAGAGCAGATCGGTCTGGACGACCGACGTGTCCTGGTACTCGTCGAGGAGAACGACACGGTAACGCGACCGCAGTTCGGACACGACGGCGGGGTGCTCTCGGACGATCCGCAGCGCACCGGCCACCTGATCGGCGAAGTCCATGACACCCAGCCGGGTCTTTTCACGGTCGTAATCCGCGGCGAGCGTCGCGAGCAGACCGAGGGCGGACACGCGCGCGGCCGCATCGGCGACGTCTTTGTAGACGGTGACGCGCGCGGAAGTGGAGGGTCGTTCGACGATACGGCAGAACTCATCGGGGAAGGCGGCGAGGCGTTCGAGGTCGACGAGGTTGTCCACTCCGTCGCGCGCGATGCGCAGCGCGGCGTCGATCAAGGTGCGGGGCGACTCCTGCCGCTCCTCGAGACGCGGGTCGTCGGACATGAGGACCACTCGTCGCATCAGGAGCCACGCCGCGGACTCGGAGAGGATCGCGGACTCGGCGTCGCGCCCGATCCGCAGCCCGTGCTCTCGAACGAGCGAATCGGCGAAGCTGTTGTAGGTCGAGACGGTCGGACGGTGCAGCAGCTGGTCGCCGTCGCCGTCGCCCGTGGCGAGTGCCGCGAACTCGTCGGCGAGGGCATCGAGGACCTCGCGTCGCGCCGTGTCGCCCCGCGCTCCCTCTCGCGCGGCGGGCTCGGCGAAGATCGCGAGGCGCCCGGCAGCATGCAGGCGTGGCAGCAGGGGCAGAAGACCGCGCGTCTCGAACTCCCAGAGCCTCTGCAGGCGCCGCTGGATGCGTTCGGCCAGTTCGCCCGCCGCCTTGCGCGTGAAGGTCAGGCCGAGCACTTCATCGCGACGGACGATGCCGTTGGCGACCAGCCAGACGACGCGCCCCGCCATCGTCTCGGTCTTTCCGCTTCCCGCTCCGGCCACGACGAGCGCCGGGGCCAGCGGCGATTCGATGACGGCAGTCTGCTCGGGCGTGGGCGGGAACTGCCCCAGTGCCGCGGCGATCGTCGCCGCGGAGAGTGTCGGGCTCACGAGGCGCTCACCGCCGACACCGTGTGGATGCGACAGAGTCCGTAAGAGAACTCGTCGCGGCAATGCACCTCGTAGGGCGCGGCGAACGTTCCGCCCCTCATCACGCCCACGGCCCTCTGCACGCGCTCGACGAAGGCGGTGTGCGCCTGGTCGTCGAACGGCGGCTGGAGGGGCTCGGCGTAGTCCTTCGTGACCGCACTCGGCCGCAGGACCAGGAGTTTCGCGCCGCCGGGCGTCAGTCCTTCGGTGTTCTCGATCGCCCCCGAAGCGAACGCCAACTGGTACGCCGCCAGCTGCGGGTTGTCGGCGACCTTGGCATCCGTCTGCGGTTCGTTCTTCCCCGTCTTGAGGTCGACGATCACCACCTGTCCGGATGCCGTCACCTCGACGCGGTCGATATCGCCACTGACCACCGCACCGTGTTCACCCGCATCGTCGAGCGGAATCGGAACCTCGAAGTGGCGCTCCGCGCCGATGAGCCGACCCCCGGCATCGTCGAAGCGACGAAGATACGTCGCGAGGCGCCGAACGAGGTCGCGTGCGCGCGTCCGCTCGGCGCGCTCCCGCCAGGCGGCATCGAAGACCAGCTCTCCCCACCGCTCCTCGACGACCGCCCAGAGATCGTCCTCGGAGGTGGATGCCGCCGTCTCGAGGGCCGCGTGGATGATCGTGCCGATGCCCGCCGTCGTGCCGCTGCGGTCGCCGCCGAGGTCGGCGATCACCCAGTTCAGCTCGCACTCCTCGAGCGTGTGCAGCCGCGAGGGCGAGACCCGCACGTCTTCGCGCGTGAGGTCTCGCAGGGGTGCCGTCGACGTGGGCGCCGCGACGCCGTACCACTGCTCGGGAGCGGCCCCCGCGACGTCGGCGGCGGCGAGCAGCGCGAGCTGACCGGCGGCATGGCGACGCTCCGCGGCCGGGACGCGAGGCGAGGTCAGCGCCCGACGGTGGCGGGCGACGAGTCCCCGCAGCGACAGGGGATGCTCGGGAATCGCGGATGCCGGCTCCGGCGTGGGCAGCATCTCGAACAGCACGCTCGGCCCGGTGTCGTCGTCGTCGACAGCGGTCACGATGAGCTGGGTCCCGGCGCGAGAGATCGCGCGCACGAACAGCCGCAGTTCGTCGTGCATCGCCGAGCGACGGCGGTCGAGCATGCCCGCCGCGGGCAGGTCGGGGAACTGCACGGCGTCGGCGAGACGCCACGTCTCGAGCAGTCCGCCACGCAAGCGCGTGTTCGGCCAGATCCCGTCCTGCACGCCGGCGACGATCACGGTGTCGAACGCGGTTCCCGCGGCCGCCGCGGGCGTGAGGACGCGCACGGCGTCGATCACCGCCGGCTGCTCGATGCGGTCTTCGGCTACATCGCTGTCGAGGATCGCCCGGAGGAAGACGGCCGCTTCTCCGTCGGGTTCGCGTTCGGTGAAGCGTTTCGCCGCTTGGAACAGCGCGACGACCGCGTCCAGGTCGCGATCCGCCTGCTCCGCGAGCGGTCCCTGCCCGCGCGCCGTCTCGCGCCACGACCGCGCGAGCCCGCTGCGCTCCCATGCCGTCCACAGCAGCTCGTGCGCCGTCGCGTGCTCCGCCGACTGTCTCCGCAGGACCGCGAGCGTCTCCGCGAGCCGAGCCGCCCGGCGTGCCTCCCGCGAGTCGATCGACGCGAACTCGAGGGGATGCCGCAGGCCCGACGCGAGGACCTCCCCCGCCGAGCGGGTACCGCCCTCCTGCAGCTCTTGGTGCCGGAGTTCGGTACGCAGCCGACGGAGTTCGATGGGGTCGAAGCCGCCGAAGGTCCCGAGCAGCGCGTCTCCGATCGACTCGGGCGACCAGTCGAGGGGGTCCGCCGCGCCCAACTCGACGAGTGCGACGAGATCGCGTACGGGGCGCTGGGCGCCGAGCGCGACGCCCGGACCGCTCGACCGTGCCGGCACCTCTCGAGCGGCGAGTTCTGCTTCGAGTGCGGCGACCTGCCGCGAATCGTGGGCGATCACGGCGCACGCCCCCCACGGCACTCCGTCGAGCACATGACGTTCACGCAGGAGGCGCGCGATCGCGTCGGCCTCCTCGGCCGGGGACCGCAAGAGGAATGTGCGGACGGAACCGGTAGGCGCCGCACCCTCGGGGGCGCGCCGATGCGCCACGATGCCCGCGGCACCGATGCGCGCGGCCACCGTCCGCACGAGATCGACCTGTTCGGGGGTCCCCCTGTGCACCGTTCCGAGCGTCGCGAGGTCTCCCAGCTCCCGGGTGAGCCGCGCGAAGTTCTCGGGCGTCGCACCGCGGAACGCTCCCGAACCGACGTCGGGATCGCCGAACGCGACCACGCCGCTCCCGAGGGCACGGCACGCCCGCAGGAGGTCGACCCCACCGCTGGTGAGCTCTTGCGCATCGTCCACGAGGATGCAGCGGAGCGCCGCGAACCGCCCCAGCATCTCGCGATCGTGCACCGCCTCGGTCAGGATGCCGACGGCTTCGCGCGCGAGATCGGCGGCGTCACGGTGCGCACCGCGCATCCGCCGCCGGACGTGGCGGTACTCGCGCGTGAACGAGGCCAGCGACTCCCACACCTCCACGTCGTGATGCTCGGCCAGAGCCGACAGGTCGTCGGGGCTGAGACCGAGATTGGTGCACTCCGCGAGGAAGGCACGGAGGTCGCCGCGGAAGCCACGCGTCGCCCGGATGGCGGGGCCGAGCCAGTCCGGCCAGCGCGAGAAGCCCTCGGCCTCGTCTGCGGCGTCGCCGTCGAGCAGGTCTTTCACGATCTGGTCTTCGTCTCCGCCGGTCAGCAACTGCGGCGGCTCGTTGCCCCGGCGCACCTCTGCTCCGCGCACCAGCTGGAAGGCGAACGAGGCCAGCGAACGCGCCAGCGCTCCCGATGTCGCCCGGCCCACCGCGAGGGCGAGGGGGTCACGCAGCGCCGTCGCCGCGGGCCGTGTCGGCGTCAGGACGAGGATGTGGTCCGGATCCACCCCGGATTCCACTAAATGCCGCACGCGCGCGACGAGCGTCGAGGTCTTGCCCGACCCCGGCGCACCGACGACGACCCCGCTCCGCTCGGCTTCCCCCTCGACGACCTCGCGCTGATCCCGGTCGAGGACGGGCGGCGATGTGTCGCGATCGAGCATGTCTTCCACGCTAGCCGCGGCTTCCGACATCGACTTTCTCCGACGCTCCGGACCGGGTCGCACGCCCGCACGCCGCGTCTTCACGCGCGTGCGTTCGCCATCCGCGAAGCGACGCCTCGGGCGCGGCTCCGTGTCGGAGGGCTGCCCTAGAGTCGAAGAGCACGCCGGGCCGACCGCGACCCGGGTGGAAAGGACGCATCGTGGAGATCCGCATCGGCATCACCAACACCGGCCGCGAGCTGAGCTTCGAGACCAACGAGAGCTCCGATGTCGTGAAGTCGTCGGTCGCTTCGGCCCTCGACAGCTCCGCGAGCCACGTGACGTTCACCGACGTCAAGGGCAACTCCTACATCGTGCCGACCGCGAACCTCGCTTTCGTCGAACTGGGCACCGAAGAGTCCCGCCGCGTGGGCTTCGTCGCCTGACACCCGCCGCATGCAGATCCTCCTCGGCCTGATCATCGGGGCGGTCATCGGCCTCGGCGTCCACTTCGCGCTGCCGCACCGCGACGTCCGAGGGGTCGCCCTGGCGCCCCTCGCGGGTGCGGCGGCGTCGGGTGTGACGTGGACCGCCCTCACGTGGGCGGGGCTCACCGTCGAATCCCCGATCCTGTGGCTCGCCGCGATCGCGGGCCCCGTGCTGACCACCATCGTGCTCGTGCCGTTGGTGTCCCGCGTCCGCCTTCGGCGCGACAACGCCGACCGCGCCCGCCTGGGCATCTGAGTCGGCGGAAGCTTCCGCCGCCGACAGCCGTCCGCGCCCCGGGCGCACGGATCGGTCGGTCGTGTCAGGCGGCCAGGCCCATGGCATCCATTCGTCGCGCGTGGGCGCCCATGAGCTCGGTGAACACGGGTTCCACCTTCGCCTCTTCGGCCCGGTCGAGTCGCGGATGCCGCAGCGCGGCCCGCGCGACGAGCAAGGTGTCCCCCACCAGGCGCCGCCCCCAGAGCGCGAGCAGCCAGCGCCACTCTTCGTCGCTCTCGATCGCCGCGCCGAGGATGTCGACGATGGCCTGCCGGTCGTCGTCCGCCTGCAGGATGCGCGCGACGCGGCGGCCGGTATCGCCGTAGCTCGACGACAGCGCGAGGTAGAAGTCGTCGAGCATGCCGGCCGTGATGTGGACCGACAGCATCGTCTCCTGCGGACGCACCCCGTGCGTGTTGCGCCGGAACGCGTCGAGCGACTCGCGGAACGGCAGCATGAGCTGCGTCGGGTCGGCTCCACGCTCGCGGATCAGCCCCACGAGCTCCTGATGCTTGATCAGCGCCGCGCCGGCCGCGCGCGAGAGCGACTCCTTCTCTGCGAGCTCCGGCGTGAGCGCGATGAGCTCGCTGAGCGTCTCGAAGAACCCGAGCTGCAGGTACGCGGCCTGTCCGAGGAAGGTCTCGATCTCGGGAGCGAGCTCCGCGAAATCGACGCGCAGGGCCTCGCCGAGGTCTCCGCGCGAGCGCAGTTGCAGCGTTCGACCGACCGGGCGCTGACGACGACGGAACCACTCGAACACGCCTACAGCCTAGGCGTCGGGGGCGCGCGAAACACTGTTGGGTAGAGTGGACACGCCCCGGCGATGGATCGGGGCCCCGCGCCTGTGGACGAGTGGAGGGCGTGGATCCGACTCCCCAGGCGGTTTCTCACCGCCGGAACAGGCACGCTCATGACGACATTCGCCGACCTCGGCGTCGATCAGGACATCGTCGATGCCCTGGCATCCAAAGGCATCACCGAGGCCTTCCCGATCCAGGAGCAGACGATTCCCCTCGGCCTCCCCGGCCAGGACATCATCGGTCAGGCCAAGACCGGTACGGGCAAGACGTTCGGCTTCGGCATCCCGGTCGTGCAGCGCCTCGGGCCGAACCCCGAGCCCGGCGTCAAGGCGCTCATCGTGGTCCCGACGCGTGAGCTGGCCGTCCAGGTCTACGAAGACATGGACATGCTGACCTCGAACCGCCCCACCAGCGTCGTCGCGATCTACGGCGGCAAGGCGTACGAGGGCCAGATCGACCAGCTCAAGGCCGGCGCGCAGATCGTCGTCGGCACCCCGGGCCGCCTCATCGACCTCGCCAACCAGCGCCTGCTCGACCTCTCGCACGCGACCGAGGTCGTCCTCGACGAGGCCGATAAGATGCTCGACCTCGGCTTCCTCGCCGACATCGAGAAGATCTTCTCCAAGGTTCCGGCCGTGCGTCACACGCAGCTCTTCTCGGCCACCATGCCCGGTCCGATCGTGGCGCTCGCCCGCCGCTTCATGTCGAACCCGATCCACATGCGGGCCAACGACCCGGACGAGGGCCTCACGCAGGCGAACATCAAGCACCTCGTGTACCGCGCGCACTCGCTCGACAAGGACGAGGTCATCGCCCGCATCCTGCAGTCCGAGGGACGCGAGAAGGCCGTCATCTTCACGCGCACGAAGCGCGCCGCCCAGAAGCTCGTCGACGAGCTCGGCGATCGCGGCTTCAACGCCGCGGCCGTCCACGGCGACATGAGCCAAGAGGCTCGGGAGCGCTCGATGGCCGCGTTCAAGGCGGGCAAGAAAGACGTGCTCATCGCCACGGACGTCGCCGCCCGAGGCATCGACGTCAACGACGTCACCCACGTGATCAACCACACGATCCCCGACGACGAGAAGACCTACCTGCACCGCGCGGGCCGCACGGGCCGCGCCGGCCGTACCGGCATCGCCGTGACCTTCGTCGACTGGGACGACGTGCACAAGTGGGCGCTCATCAACCGCGCGCTCGAGTTCGGTCAGCCCGAGCCCACCGAGAC
>NZ_LDRU01000005.1 GCF_001476285.1 Microbacterium testaceum
CATCCGGGGTCGATCAGCAGGAGGACTTGTAGACCGCGTCCTTGCCGTCGCCGTTGATGTTGTCCTTCGTGAGGATGGTGAATCCGGTCTGGATCTTCTCCTCGGTGGGTTCGCCCTTGAGGGCGGCGATGGCCTGCTTGACGCCGTCGGAGCCGATGGTGGCGGGCTCCTGGGCGACGAGGGCTTGGACGGTGCCGGCTTCGAGGGCCTTGACCTGGGCGGGACCGGCGTCGAAACCGACGATGGTCACGGCGCCCTGCTTGCCGGCCTGCTGGACACCGGTGGCGGAACCCTCGGCGGCGAACAGGTTGGCGGCGAAGATGCCGACGATGTCGGGGTCCTTCTGCAGCGCGGCGGTGACGATCTCCGCAGCCGTGGAGGGTTCGTTGTGGGAGTACTGCACCCCCACCGAGGTGAACTTGGAGTCCTTCTTCACGGCGTCTTCGAAGCCCTGGGCGCGGGCGTCGGTGGTGGAGACACCGGGGTCGGTGGAGACGACGAGGACCTTGCCGCCGTTGGGGTTGGCCTTCTGGATCGCCTCGAACGCCGCGGCGCCGCCGCCTTCGTTGTCGCTGGAGATCTGCGACACCGCACCGGAGGGGTCTTCCAGGGTGGTGTCGACGAGGACGACCTTGATGCCGGCGGCCTCGGCCGCGGCGATCGGCGCCTGCATCGCCGACACGTCGGTGGGAGCGATCAGCAGCGCGTCGGGCTTGGACGCCACCACGGCGTCGACGATCGGCTTCTGCAGGGTCGGGTCGAACTTCTCCGGGCCCTGGGTGGTGACGGTGGCGCCTTCGGTCTTGGCTTCGGCTTCGATGCCGCACTGCATGGAGATGTAGAACTCATCCCCGGCAACGCCCTGCACGAACGCGATCTTGTAGCCGCCGTCGGAGCCGCCCGAGGCGGATCCCGACGAGGAGCCGCCGGAGCACCCGGCGAGGACGAGGGTGGCTGCGGCGCCGAGGGTGGCGACCGCGAGAACCTGCTTGTTCCACTGCATTGTGATTGACCGTTCTCTCTTGATGTGATTCCGGATGCCGGGACTCAGCCGCGGCGTCCTCCGCTGACGAACTTGCGCCAGAGGCTTTGGGTGTTGCCGCGGGTCGCGGCGGTACGGCGCACCTGGTCGACGTAGACGGCGGTGATCAGCACCGCGCCGACGGCGACCTGCTGCCAGAACGGCTGCACGCCGGTGATGACGAAGCCGTTCTGCAGAACGGCGGGGATGAACAGACCCACCACGGTGCCGAAGATCGTGCCGACCCCGCCGAACAGCGAGGTCCCGCCGATCACGACGGCCGCGATGACGTTCAGGTTGGTCTGCGACTGCCCCGCGATCGCGGTCGTCGAGAACTGCGACAGGGCCAGGATGCCGGCGAGTCCCGCGAGCGCCCCCGACAGGGTGTAGACCGAGATGAGGTGGCGGTCGACCTTCACGCCGACGCGACGGGCGGCCAGCTCGCTCGAGCCGACGGCGTAGGTGTACAGCCCGAAACGGGTGAAGTGGAGCACCACCGCGCCGATCACGACCACCACGAGGGCGATGACGCTGATGATCGGCAGCGACCCGAACACGTTCCCGTACCCGATCGACACCGTCAGCACCGTCGGGACGTCGCGGATGTCGACACCACCGGTGAGGATCTGCGCCAGACCCAGCGCCATGCCGAGCGAGCCGAGCGTGACGATGAGCGGCGGGATCTTGGCCTTGGCGATGAGGAACCCGTTGAGAAGGCCCCAGCAGACGCCGCTGAGGATCGAGACCAGGATGCCGATCGTCGCCACCCCCCATCCCTCCCCGCCGAGCGCCCGCATCGTCAGAGCCGAGACGACCCCCGAGAACACCAGCACCGAGCCGATGGAGAGGTCGATGCCCGAGGTGATGATGATGTACGTCATCCCCACGCCGAGGACCGCGAGAATCGAGGCGTTCTGGATGATGAGGCGGAAGTTCGACCACTGCGCGAACGAGTCCGGCGCCAGCGCGCTGAAGATCAGCACGATGACGATGAGGATCAGCAGGATCTGGAAGGCCTGCGCCTTCAACAGTCCCTTGAAGAAGTTGGGTTTGGTGTCCTCGAACGTGCCGATCGCGACGGTCTCGGTGGGAGGAGTCTTGACGCTCACTTCTGGTCGTCCTTCGTGACGGCGCCGGTCATGAGCCCGACGAGTTCTTCCATGGAGGTGTCTTTCGCGGAGATGTTCGCCACCCGCGTGCCCAGGCGCAGCACCTGGATGCGGTCGCAGACCTCCATCACGTGCGGCATCGAGTGCGAGATCAGCACCACCGCGATGCCCTTGTCCCGCACCCGGCGGATGGTCTCGAGCACGTTCTTCGTCTGACGCACCCCGAGCGCAGCGGTCGGCTCGTCCAGGAACACCATGCGCCCGGCCCAGTGCACGGCGCGCGCGATCGCGATCGCCTGCCGCTGTCCACCCGACATCTCCCCCACCGGGGAGGTAAGACTGCGGACCGTCGCGCCCAGCTCGTCGAACGCGGCGCGCGAGGCCTTCGCCATCTCCTTCGTCTTCATGAAACCGAGAGCACCGGCCAGGCCCGGACGGCGGATCTCCCGACCCAGGTACATGTTCTGCACCGGGTCGAGGTGGGGGGCGAGGGCGAGGTCCTGGTAGACGGTCTCGATCCCGAGAGAGGACGCCACCTGCGGGTTGGTCATCTCGATCGGCTTGCCGTCGAAGAGGATCTCGCCCTCGTCGACCGCGAGGTTGCCGGAGAGGGCCTTCACGAGGGTGGACTTCCCGGCGCCGTTGTCGCCGATCAACGCGGTGACCTCGCCCGGATAGACCTCGAAATCGACGTTGTTGAGGGCGCGGACGGATCCGAACTGGCGCGACAGGCCCCGGGCCTGCAGCACCGGGACGCTCGTGCTGACTGACGACATCGTCAGCTCCTTTCAGGAGTGAGGAGGGAGGAAGTGAGGAACGTCTCAGCGACGTCCTCGAAAGAAGCGGCGGACACGGCGAAAGCGGCGAACAGCGCCGCCCCGTAGGCGGTGCCCTCGTCGTGAGTCGAGACGGTGACCTCGGGCAGGAGCGCCGAGCGGGAACGGACGACGGATGCCATCGACGACCACCCGCCGGTCAGCACGGTCGAGGTCGGCGGCTCGACCTCGCGGTCCATCACCACCGTGTACTCGGCGAGCATGTCGTTGCCGTGGCGCAGGGCGGCGGCGAACAGCTCCGCGGGGCTGAGCCCGTCGCTCTGCGCGACGATTTTCAGCACGCCGTCGTCGTTGCGCGCACCCGAGACCGCGAGACCGGCGTCCGAGACCGTTCCGAGCGCGGGGAGCGCCATGGTCTCGTCGTCGATGCGCGCCCGGCCCACGGCATCCGTGATCCCGAGCAGCTGCAGGACGCGTCGCATCAGCAAGCCGGACTTCGTGCCCGCCAGGAGCACGTACTTGCCCGGGATGACGTGCCGCACGCAGTTGATGCCCGCGTGGGCGAGCCGCTCGCGCGCGGCGAAGGGAAGGGTGTCGTCGAGCACGCGCACGAGAGCCTCGGCGGTGCCCATCGAGTCGTAGAGCTGGCCCGTGTGGGTCGCGCCGACCGCGACGGCCGAGACGAGGTGGTCGTGACCGGCGATGGTGAGCGCCGCCCCGCGGAATCCGGCGGGCATCCCGGGGTCGCTCAGCGTGCCGACGGCCTCACCCGCGCTGACGAGCTCCCCGAGGATCGACGCGTCCACGCCGAGCACGTCGAGCGCCGCCTGCCAGGGGGTGCTGTCGTCCTGGTCGATGAGGCCCGTGCGCGAGACAAGCGAGTACTCCGCGACCCGCGGTCCGCCGAGCGCATGCACGACGTACTCGGGGACGTTGAGGAACGTGGTTCCGACGAGCGCGATTCCGCTGTCGCGCAGGTGGAGCAACTTGGCGATGGATGCCAGAGGTCCGACCGGCAGACCCGTGCGGCCCGGGAACTCCGCGCGGAAGGCGTCGGGGGTCGCCATGATCTGCGCGGCCCCCCGCGGGTCGAACCAGGCCATGATCGGCGCGAGCGCCGTGCCCTCGGCATCCAGGAGCACGCCGGCCTCGGCCATGCCCGAGACGCCGAGCGCGACGATGCGGTATCCCTCGTCGAGGCGGGCGTCGGCCTCGGCGGCGAGCTCGTGCACGACAGAGATCGCCTGCGCGGCGGTCATCTCGGCCCGGCCGTGGTCGAGGTTCGTCCACGGCGAGCGGCGGCTCACCACGAGCACCTGGTGCCCCTCGGGGGTGGCCACCAGCAGCTTGGTGCTGGTGGAGCCCATGTCGATTCCGACGACGTAGTCGCTCATCGCACGTCACCGCCGCGGAGCGAGCCGGGCCACCCGGCGCCGGGGGCGGCGACGAGGATCTCGGCGGCACCGGTCAGACGCCAGGCACCGAAGGCGTGGGGCACGGCGTAGACCTGGCCGCGCTCGACGTCGATCGACGCCGCGTCGGACACCAGCGCACCGGAGCCCTCGCGCACCAGCACCACAGCGAAGCCGGCCTCGCGAGCAGCGGTGTCTCCCGCGGCGTCGAACAGGCGGAAGTACGGATCGGCCACCGCGGGCAGCAGCGAGCGGAAGTCCGTCCCCGCCGGGGTCTCACCGACGGTGCTGATCAGGGCGTCGAGGGCCTCGGCATCCAGCTTCTCGGTCGACACCGACGGCATCACGGCGTCGAAGCCGAGATCGAGGTGCGACTCGTCTCGCGTCGACGTCGTGATCGACCACTCGAGCAGGATCGAGAAGTCGGTGGGCTCCTGCACCTCGGCGACGAAGATCCCGCCGTCGATCGCGTGCACGGTCCCCGCGGGCACGAGCACCCCCATGCCCGGCCGCACGACCACGCGGTTCATCCGCGACAGCATCCACTCGCTGTCCTGCGCGTCGCGGCGCCGGTCGAGCTCGTCGCGGTCGACGTCCTGGTTCCAGCCGACGTGCACGGCGCAGTCCTCTTCGGTCTCGAGCACGTACCAGGCCTCGGTCTTGCCGTACGGGCAGTCGAGGTGGGCGCTCGCGAATCCGCGGTCGGGGTGCACGTGCACGGGCAGGCGCTGACGCGCGTCGAGGAGCTTGACCAGGATGCCGAGGTCCGCGGCATCCCGTCCCGCGCGAGCCCCCACCCACGCGGCGCGATCCCCGGCCACGAGGTCGCGCAAGAAGTCACCGTCGTCCGTCACGGCGAGGCCGATCTCGTCGGAGCCGAAGCGCGAGACGGTCGAGCCGAGCCACTCCTCGGGCTGACGGTCGGTCTCGGGCACGATGCCGCGGAGCGCGGCGATGCGGTCGCCGCCGAGGTAGAAGTGCTGCACGGGGTTGGGGGGCAGCAGGACGGGCTTCATCGGGCGAACCCGATCGGCTCGGGGGCGGCCGCGGCGGTCGCTCGTTCGTGGTGCGTCATGGCTGTCCAGACATCGTTGTCTTGCTCGAAGGAGGTCTTCTCGCGACCTCGTGGGATTGAGCATGGGCGTCCGGGACAACGTTGTCAAGTCACAATTCGAGACTCATGACACCGATGTCGAGCCCGAGCTTCCACGACTGCCCCGCCGACAGCGCCCGCAACAGCCCACGCTCACGGGCGTCCTGGCGCCCGAGGATGGTCGCCGCCGTCGCCGGCTCGACGCCGAGCACGACACCGTCGCGCTGCGCGACGCGCCACTGGAACAAGCCCGGCAGCGCCGCGGTGTCGAAGGAGATCCGGATGCCGAGCTCCGACGGCGCGTGCACCTCGGCACTCACCCGCTTCCCGACCGGAAGCTCGTGCGCGAACACCTGCTCGGGGTACCTGTCGGCGGGCGCGGGGAATTGCGCCCAGGTCGCCAGGCCGGCCTCGGCGTCGGCGTCGCGCGGCACCACGCGCTCCGCCGGGGAATGCAGCACCGTCCCCTCCTGGATCAGCGGCCGCCCGAGGTTCACGTGGTAGAGCACCATGGGCTCGACGGCGCGCGCACCGCGGTTGACGATCTCGTCGCGCAGTTCGATGCGCGCCTCGCCCCGCGGCACGCGGATGCGCCGGTGCAGCTCGAGGTGCGCGCCGAGCACGGTCGCCTCGACGATCGTCGCCTCCACGACGACGGCGTCGTCGAGCACCTCCGCCCGGGTCACCGTCGCCGCGAGCGTCGTGTACCGCCCGTGCTGCGGATGCTCGCCCTCGTCGTCGAGCGAGGGCGGCCCGAACGACAGCAACCCGCACGTCGTGACGAGCCCTCCCCCGAACGTCGCGCCGAACGGGCCGCCGCTCGGGCGGGGCCAGCCCGTGGGCGAGACCCAGGCCAACGGCACCCCACGATGCCGCACCTGCCCGAGATCGAGGCCGCGGTCGGGAAGGAGCTCGATGTCGAGATCGCCCGCGATGACGCGGAGACGGCGGGTTCCGGCATCCGGTCCGTCGGTGCGGATCGACGCCTCGACGGCCGCTTCCGGCCACCCGAGTGCGGCGCGCCCCCGCGCCGTGGAGGTCATCCTGTCATTGCGCTCGTCCATGAGCTCCGCCTTCCTCGCCGTGTGCGGTCACACGGTAGCAGTCGTTGACAACGTTGTCTCGAGACCGCATACTGACCGACGAGCGCAGAGCCGCGCCCCGACACGACGCTTCGGAGACCCACACCCCATGTCGAAACCCCGCCTCAACCGCCTCTTCAACGCGCGCTCCGGCCGCGCGCTCGATGTCGCCGTCGACCACGGCGCCTTCCACGAGCATCACTTCCTCACCGGCATCGAGGACATGGCCAAGACCGTCGCGACCCTCGTCGACGCCGGGCCCGACGCCGTGCAGCTCACTCTCGGCCAGGCGCCGCTGCTGCAGTCCGTCCCCGGCAAGCAGAAGCCCGGCCTGGTGCTACGCACCGACATCGCCAACGTCTACGGCGACCCGCTCGAGTCTCCTCTGCACAGCGTCCTCGTTCCGGATGCCATCCAGGTCGCCGTCCGCTTGGACGCGGTAGCGGTCTGCGTGAACCTGCTCGATCTGCCCGGTGAGCCGCAGATCCGCGAGCAGTGCATCCGGTCGATCCTGGCCTTGCGCACCGACGCGGAGCGGTACGGGATGCCGCTGATGATCGAACCGCTGGTCATGCAGACCAAACCCGGCACCGGCGGATACGGCGTCGACGGCGACACCGCCAAGATCGTCACGCTCGTGCGACAGGCCCGCGAGCTCGGCGCCGACCTCATCAAGGCCGACCCGACCGACGACATCACCGACTACCACAAGGTCATCCAGGCGGCCGGGGACACCCCCGTGCTCGTGCGCGGCGGCGGACGCGTCGACGACCGCACGCTCCTCGAGCGCACGAAGGCCGTGCTCGAACAGGGCGCCCGCGGCATCGTCTACGGCCGCAACGTCATCCAGCACGACGACCCCGCCGGCATCACCGCGGCGCTCATGGCGGTCGTGCACGACGACGCCTCTGTCGACGAGGCCCTGACCCTGATCGGTGGTGCCGCATGACCGGCAAGAAGGTCGGAATCGGCATCATCGGCGGCGGCCTCATGGGCCGCGAGATCGCCGCGGCCCTGCGCCGCTGGCCCGCGCTGATCGACCACCCCGCCGAGCCCGAGCTCGTGGCCGTCTGCGACATCAACCCCGCCGCTCTCGAGTTCTTCGAGCGCATCGACACGGTGCAGCTGACCACGACCGACCACCACGAACTGCTCGCCGACCCCCGTGTCGACGTCGTCTACATCGCCGTGCGCCACGACCTGCACGAGCGCCTGTACGTCGACACCGTCCGCGCCGGCAAGGCCCTGCTCGCCGAGAAACCCTTCGGCATCGACCGCGCCGCCGCCGACGCGGTCGTCGCCGCCATCGACGAGACGCCCGAGTCGTTCGTCCGCGTCTCGAGCGAGATGCCGTTCTTCCCCGGCGCGCAGTGGGCCGTCGACTACGTGCGTTCGGGTGCCCTCGGCCGCATCGTCGAGGCGAAGTGCACCTTCCTCCACGCCAGCGACATCGACGTGAACAAGCCACTGAACTGGAAGCGGCAGAAGCAGTTCTGCGGTGAGGCCGGGGTGCTCAACGACCTCGGCATGCACACCTGGCACGTACCGCTGCGCCTGGGCTGGACGCCCGAGAAGGTCGTCGGCATCCTGCAGGACATCGTCACCGAGCGCCCTGGCCCCGACGGCACGCCGCAGCCGTGCGACACGTGGGACAACGCCGTGATCCACTCGTGGGCCCGGCACGACGGCGCCCCGTTCCCCCTCACGACCGAGACCAAGCGCATCGCGCCGGGGCAGAAGAACACGTGGGAGTTCGAGGCCATCGGTATGGACGGCGGCGTGCGGTTCAGCACCAAGAACCCCAAGCAGGTCGAGGTGTTCGCCTTCATCGACGTGCCGGGTGTGGGCCGTGAGCAGAGCTGGCAGAGCGTCGACGCGGGCAGCCAGTCGGTGTGGCCCACGGTGACAGGTCCGAACTTCGAGTCCGGATTCTCGGATGCCATCCTGCAGATGTGGGCGGCCTTCCTCGCCGAGTACGTGGGTGAGCTGGGCGACGGCTTCGGCTGCGTCCGCCCCGAGGAGGCGGCGCTCACCCACCGCTTGTTCGCCGCGGCCATCGCCTCGCACGAGACCGGGACGTTCGTCGCACCCGAGCACTGATCCACCCGCCCGGGCGCGCCGCCTACTCGCGGCGCGCCCGGGTTCCGCGCCCGGAGCGGCGAGCGCCGGATGCCGCCCCGCGGCTCCCTAAGCTCGGAGGACGCCGCCCGACGGCACCCCGAGGAGACGCATGCGCAAATCCGGCCGCCCCACGATGATCGACGTCGCCGCCGAGGCCGGCGTGAGCCTGAAGACGGTCTCGCGCGTGGTCAATGGCGAACCCCACGTCGACCCCGCGCTGACCGAGCGTGTGAACGCCGCCGTCACCCGCCTCGGCTACCACCGCAACGCCCTGGCCGCGAACCTGCGGTCGGGCAGCCGCGACACGATCGGCTTCATCGCCGCCGACCTGTCCAACACCTTCTACATGGCGGTCGCCGCCGCCGTGTCGTCGATCGCGGCACGTCAGCGCATGCACGTGGTCATGGCATCCAGCGAAGAAGACGCCGACATCGAACGCGCCCTCGCCCTCGACATGTGCCAGCGCCAGGTTGGCGGGCTGATCGTGGTGCCCACCGCCGCCGATCACTCCTACCTCGCGCGGGAGGTCGAGTTGGGCACCCCGGTGGTCTTCCTCGACCGCCCAGGTAGCGGCATCCCCGCGGACGCGATCCTGCTCGACAACCGCGGCGGGGCCCGGGCCGCCGTCGCGGAGCTGCTCGCCGAGGGGCATCGGCGCATCGCCGTGCTGCAGGACTCGCTCGGGATCTACACGATGGCCGAGCGCTGGGAGGGGGTGCACGACGCCTTCGCGGCCGCGGGTCATACGCCCGATCCCGCGCTCGTGGTCGAGAACCTGCACACGCCGACCGCCGCACGCGACGCGATGGAGCGCCTTCTCGCCGCCGACGACCCGCCCACCGCGGTGTTCTGCGCCAACAACCGCGCCACGATCGGTGCGCTGGAGTCGATCCTGCCGCGCGGAGCCGACGTCGCCATCGCGGGATTCGACGATTTCGAGCTCTCCCGGCTGCTGCCCCGACGCATCCGCATCGTCGACTACGACATCGCCGACCTCGGCACGCGTGCGGCGCAGACCCTGCTCTCCCGCGGGGCCGAACCGGCCACCGGGTCGCACACCCAGCTCGTGCCGACGCGCCTCGTCGACCGCGGCGGAGTGGGCTGATCCGACGCGCGGCGGGCCCGGCGGGCGGCCCGCGCACCTCCGCGTCCACGTCGTCGGCATAAACGCGATCCGCGCACAGAAACACGCTGTACTCGCGTTTCCGTGCGCGGATCGCGTTTATGGCCGCGAACGGAGGTTCCGGATGCCGACGCGTCGACGCGCCTCATGGCACAGTGGACGAATGGTCACCGCGAGCAGAGGCGACGGCATGCGCCGCGCCAATCTCGCGCTGGTGCTGCGCACCGTGCACCGCGAGGGTCCCCGCTCCCGCGCGGCGCTCACCGAGGCGACCGGCCTGAACCGCTCGACGATCGCCGACCTCGTCGGCGAGCTCGTGAGCGATGGTCTGGTCGTGGAGCGGGCGCCCGATCCGGTCGGCCGGGTCGGCCGCCCGTCGCCCACGGTGGCGCCCGATCCGCGTGTCGTCACGGTGGCGGTGAACCCCGAGGTCGACGCGCTCGACATCGGCGTCATCGCGCTCGACGGCACGCTGATCGCTCGCGAACGGCTCCCGCAGACGCGGCTGCTGACGCCGGAGCGCACCGCCGAACTCGTCGGCGAGCGCCTCGCCGCTTGGGCCGAAGGGCCCCTCCGCGGTCGCCGCACGGTCGGTGTGGGAGTCGCCGTCCCCGGCCCCGTGCGCGCCGCCGACGGCCTCGTGCGCACGGCCCCGCACCTGGAGTGGACGGATGCCGCGATCGGCGCGCTCATCGAACAGGCGACGGGATTGCCGGCCCGGGTGGGCAACGACGCCGCGCTCGGCGCTCTCGCCGAGTATCTCTTCGGCGCCGCACGCGGCGCGCACGACGTCGTCTACCTCAACGGCGGCGCCAGCGGCATCGGCGGTGCCGTGATCGTCGGCGGTATCCCGCTCGGCGGCGCAGGCGGGTACGCGGGCGAGTTCGGGCAGAACCGCCCCGGAATCGTGGATGCCGCCGACCGCCGGGCCGCCGACGGGGTGCTCGAGGACGAGGTGAGCCGCTCGCGGCTGCTCGCCGCTGTGGGGCTCGAAGGCGGTGACGACGCTGCCCTGTCCGACGCCCTGGCATCCGCATCCGACCCCGTTTCGGCCGCCGAAGTCGATCGGCAGCGGCGGATCCTCGCGACCGCTCTCGCCAACGCCGCCAACGTGCTGAACCCGGCGGTGATCGTGCTCGGCGGCTTCCTGGCTGTGCTCGCGGCACGCGATCTCGACGGGCTCGACGCGGCGGTGCGCGCGCAGACGGTGCCCGCGTGCGCCGAGGGTCTGCGCCTCGCGGTCGCTGAGCTGGGCGAGGACCGGTTGCTCGTGGGCGCGGCCGAGGCGGTGTTCGAGGCCGAGCTCTTCCCGGGGCGGTGAGCGCTCGCCTCGGGCGCCACCGCGTGGTGCCGGGAGGACCAGGGACGAGCGGAGG
>NZ_LDRU01000050.1 GCF_001476285.1 Microbacterium testaceum
TCGCCTCGCCGGCGAGGCGACGAGCTGTATCGAGGTCGATGGGGCCGTAGCCGTCGAGGGTCGCTGGCTCGCGTCCCGCGCCGAGGAGCGTCAGTGCGGGGACGGTGACCACGACGCAGGGCCGGCGTTCCGGGCGCGCCGTCGGTGGCTGCGTCGGCGTCGGTGGGTGTGTCGGCGTCGGTGGCCGTGTCGCCGTCGGTGGGCGTGTCGGCGTCAGTGAGCGTGTGGGCGTCGGTGGGCGTGTCGGTGTCTGTGTCGGCGTCGGTGTCTGTGTCGGCGACTCGCGGGCGGAGGTGGGGTGAAGGTCGCTGAGTGTCGACACGCGGGAGACGGGGAGAGGATCCGCGGCCGGCGGACGACCCTCGGCAGGCCCGTCACCCGCCGGGATCGGCCGGCCTGAACCGGCCGGAGCGCGACCGCTCGCCGAGGCCCTCACAGGCATAGGCGTGGTCGAGGTGAGCAGGTCCGCGACGGCATCGGCACGCAGCTGCGCGAGGGTGCGTTCTTCGTCGGGCGCGACGCGAAGATGGCGCGCGATCCGGTCGACGCGGGTCAGAGCGTCATAGGCACGATCCGCGGGAAGGAGGGCAGTCAAGGTCGCCATGCCGTCGAGCTCGGGACTCACCCACACCCCGCGATCGCGAGCCGCGCGGCGATGGCGGGCCTCGATCGACTCGCTGTGCACGCGTTCGCGCAGCGCCCGAGCCGCGACGGTGAAGCGCGCGGGCGGAAGCCGCAGGGCGCGATCGAGAGCGCCCTCGTCGAAGGCGCGCCACGACTCGTGATGCTCGGGAGGGGTCGACGTGGTGCCGTCGGACGCGTCCGCGGTCTCGTCAGGCAGCACCGCGACGCCGTCGAGGACCCCGTCACCGGCACTTCCGCCACCGGCACTTCCGTCAGCGCGATCTCCGCCAGCGGGAACACCCTCGCCAGGAAATCCGTCGCCGGAAACACCGTCGCCGTCGCCCGACAGGTCGCCCGGGCCCTCGGCATCCGGAACCGGCCCATCGGCGCCGACCGACGACGCATCGCGAGGGTCTGCGGGCAGCGACGTCGCCAAACGGGCCGCCTCGACGGCGTGCCGCTCGGAGAGCAGGCCGTCCGAGAAGGCGCTCCAGACCTCGGGGCACCGCGTCTGCAGCACGTGCACGTGCGCCGCGCGCGTGCGGACAGTCTGCTCCGACAGTCGCAGACGCGTCGCGATCTCCGCGACGGCAGCACGCTCCGCCATGTCGCGGCGGTCGCGGCGCACGGCGGCGGTCGTGCGTCGCCGGGGGTCGCTCCACTCGAGGTCGAGCGTCGGATCGGGACCGACCCACGGAACGGGGTCGGTCAGCGCCGCGCGCAAGAGGGAGGCGATCAGACGGTACTCGGCCGCCGTGGCGCGGTGGCGTTCGCGGACCTGGCGCGCCAGCTCGTCGAGGAGCTCGGTGGGGCTGAGGTCGGCCCGCCCCGCATCCGATCCGCGTTCGCGTCCGTCGAAGTCATCCGAGTCGGCCGGCAGGACCACATCGGGAAAGGGATCCAGGTCGAGGAGACCTCGGTCGATCGCCCACGCCGAATGAGCGTCGGCGAGCAGGTCGTCATCGCTCGGCCACGGCACGCCCCAGGACGAGACGACCGAGCGCGGCCGGTCGTTCGTGGGTGCCGTGGTGTCCATGATGCAACGCTAGCGAGGGGGTCCGACATCGGCTCCGATGCTCGGAACAGGGCTCGCTCAAGGCTCTCCGACGGACCCGATGTCCACGCACCACCCACCACGCACCACGCACAACGCCGGTGATACCTCCCCGATCGACGCTCCCGCCCCGAGGCCGGATCCCCCTTCCCTAAGCTGTCCCCATGAAGCTGCTCGGCGCTGTGCTCCTTCGAGCGGGCATCCCCCTCGTCATCATGACCGCGATCGGCATCGCTCTCTTCGCCCAGGGGAAGCCCGACGACGGGCGCGCGACGCTCGCGGTCGGCGTGATCGCGGCCGCGGTGTCGGGGGCATCCGTGATCTACCAGATCGAGACCTGGAGCATGCGGAAGCAAACGCTCGTCCATTTCGTGATCATGGGCGTGACCGTGCTGCCCGCGCTGCTCTTGAGCGGATGGTTCGCGCTCGACACCCCGTGGCACTACCTCGCCGTCATCGGGGTGTTCCTCGGGGTCGGCGTCCTGCTCTGGGCGTTCTTCTTCGTGCTGTTCACGCGGATCCTGCCGAAGCGCAGCACCCCGCCTGCGGCGACCTAGGCGGCCGGGCCGCGCTCACGTCACGCGCGAACCGCACGCGCGAACCAGAGACCCAGCCAGCGCGAACGTCTCGACGTCACGCGCGAACCTCACGCGCAAACCAGAGCCCCAGCCAGCGCGAACCTCTCGACGTCGCGAACCGGCAGCACCCCACGCGGGAACGACAGCCGCGGCCGGCACAGACGTCTCGACGTCGCGAACCGACAACACCTCACGCGGGAACGAGAGCCTCGGCCAAGGCAGACACCTCGCGAACCACGATCACCTCGCCCAGCACCCGCTCCCCCACGCTCGGGTCCGCCGACACCCGCGCGGCAAGCGCCCGCACGTACACGACGACACGAGTCGCCGCGAGAGCCGAAGAGGGGTGCAGCGCGCGGTCCACGGCATCCAGGATCCCGAGGAGACGCTCGTCGTGGCACCGATCGTCCGACGCGGCGATCCAATCGAGCAGGCGGGCAATGGTCCAATCGGGCGTGAGTGGACTGACAAATGCGAGTTCGGGAGAGTCGGATCGGGTCATTGGCCCACAATCGGTGTTTATGACCCTCGTTGACAGATCCACTTCCGGCCTGGTGGACCATCGCACAGCCATTGTCTCGGCGGAGCGCCTCGCGGCGCGGCTCGGGCGCTGGGCGACGACCGACGCGACCCTGAGCGCCAGCCTCGCCGAGGCGATCGCTCGCCTGGTCCGCGAGGGTGAGCTGCGCGGCGGCGACCGCCTTCCGTCCGAGCGGACACTCGCCGCCACCGTCGCCGTCTCACGCGGAACGGTGGTGAGCGCCTATGCGCGCCTGTACGACGAGGGAATCCTCGACCGCCGCCAGGGCAGCGGAACGCGCGTCGCCGGCGCGGCTCCCCTGGCCGCGCGCCAAGCAGCCGGGCGGGGCGAGGCGCTCTACGCGACCCTGCCGTCGAGTATCAACCTGCTGCGTGCGGTGCCCGCGATCTCGCCGCGTGCGGTCGACATCGTCCAACATCATCGACCCGTGCTCGACGCCACCACGGTCGAGGCAGACCCCGCGGGACTCCCGGATCTTCGCGCCGCGATGGCCCTCGCGATGACCGAGGACGGAACCCCGACGACGCCGGCGCAGGTGCTCGTGACGCACGGGGGACAACAGGCCCTCAGCCTGCTCGTCGACGAGGTCGTCTCCCCCGGCGACACCGTGCTGACCGAGGAGGTCGCCTGGCCCGGACTCACGGATGCCGTGCGCCGACGCGGCGGTCACGTGCACGGCATCCGGCTCACTCCCGACGGGATCGACGTCGAGGCGCTCGAGATGGCGATCGTGGTGCGTCGCCCCGTGCTCATCGCCCTGAACCCCCACAACCACAACCCGACCGGGATGCAGACGAGCCCGGCCGTCCGTCAGCGGATCGCCGATCTCGCCGCCGATCACGGCGTGACCGTGGTCGAGGACCGGGTGCTCGCCCACGTGTCGTTCGACGGGGTGACGCCGCCGTCGCTCGCAGCCCTCCGGCCCGATGCGCCGATCGTCGTCGTCGAATCGCTGTCGAAGTGGGCGTGGGAGGGGCTGCGGGTCGGGTGGCTGCGCGGAGATCCGGTGCTCGTCCGGCGACTGCGCGGCCTCCGCCAGAGCACCGATCTCTCCACCAGTGTTCCCGCGCAGATGCTCGCCCTCGACCTGCTCGCCGAAGCCCCCGCCCTGCGGCGCGACGTCGCGACGGTGCACCGCGAAGCCGCCGTCACGGCGGTGCGACTGCTCCAGACCCACCTGCCCGACTGGCGGTGGCGACCTCCGCGGGGCGGCCTGTGCATCTGGGCGCGACTGCCCGCGGGGTCCGCGACGGCCTTCGCCCGGCACGCGGCCGGGTTCGGGGTCTCGGTCGCGGGGTCGGCGCAGTTCACCTCGGATATGGATGCCGACGACCACATCCGCCTCCCGGTGACCCCGGATGCGCACGTGCTCGAGGCCGGCCTGCAACGACTCGGCGAGGCGTGGCGGGCGTACGGGGCGTCGCTCTCGCTGGATGTTCCCTGAGAGCCTCTACTGTGAGGGCTGTGGACGTCGCCGAACGTCCCGGGGGAGAACATCTTTCATGACGAGCTGGAAACGAATCGCCCTGCGCGGGATCGCCATCGGATCCGCCGCCGTGTTCTTCGCCGCGCTGCCCGCGACGGCGGCGACTCCGACCCCGTACCCCTCCGAACCCGAGACGGTCGCGGTCCTCTCCGCACCGCTGGAGGCTCTGGTGGAATCGGGGGTCGATCCCTCGGCATCCCCCGAGGTGCTCGATGGGACCGGATTCGCGGTCGACATCCCCGGCGGTCTCACCGTGACAGGGGATGCCGTGACCGTGTCGATCCGCTTTCGAGACGCCGAGGCGCAGCGCGCCGCGGTCGACGCCGTCTCGGCCCTCGGCACCGTCACCGCCGTCACGCGCTCCCTGCCCACCATCGTCGTGCAGGCGCCGCCGTCGGCGTTCCCGGCACTCGCCGCGCTGCCGGGGGCCGTCGCGGTCGACCCGGCCCTTCGCCCCGACATCGGCGGTGATGAGCCCGACGGCACGACCGCCGTGCCCCGCGCGGACGCGTCGGCGAACGATGCGGCCGCCTCCGCGGCCGCCGGCGGATCCTGCCGGCAGGTCCCCGTCGACGCCGATCCGGTGCTGCGCTCCGACGAGGCATGTCAACGGTTCGGCGTCGACGGCGCCGGCGTGACCGTCGGCGTCATCTCCGACTCGTTCGACCGCTCCAGCGATGCGGCCACCACTCCCGCGCAGGACATCGCCCTCGGATCGTTGCCCGGACCGGGCAACCCCTGCGGCTACACGACAGCGGTCACGGTCCTCACGGAGGGCGATGACGACAACGAGGACGAGGGTCGCGCGATGCTGCAGAACGTGCACGGCATCGCCCCGGGCGCCCGCCTGATGTTCACTGCGGCCGGAACCACGCAGGCGACCTTCGCCGATGCCATCCGCGATCTGCGCGCGAACGGTGCCGACGTCATCGTCGATGACGTCGCCATGTTCGGGGAGACGGTCTACCAGCGGGGCATCGTGGCCGACGCCGTGGCCGACGTCGTCGCGGACGGTGCGACCTACCTGAGCGCCGCGGGAAACTATGCGTCGACCGGCGAGGTCGGCGGCACCTCGGCCGGAACCTTCACGTCCTCGTGGGAGTCGGAGACCTTCACCGGGATGCCGTGCCCTCAGGCCGTGATCGACGCGACGAAGAGCGCGGCCGACGAAGTGGACTGCATGAACTTCGCGCCCGACGGGGAGGCCAACGCGGAACTCCGGGTGAAGATCCGTACCTTCGGCGCGCACGCCCGTGCCGTGACGCACTGGGCGGTCCCCGCCTACGCCGTGGATGTCGCGGTGCTCCCCGTCGTCCTCGACGGCGAGGGAAAGGTGATCGCGGTCGGCGCGCGATTCGAGGAAGGCATGCCCGCCGCCATCGCGTACTGGGAGACCGGTGCAAAGGACGAGGACTACAAGACCAGCGACTACCGGTTCGCCCTCGTACGCACGGACAAGCAGAAGGATGTCCGAACGAAGCTCACGCTTCCGATCCGGCGGTCGGGGGTACTCGAGCTGCAGTACCCGACGTGGCCCGCCGGTGTGACGGTCGGTCCGGTGGTCTTCGGCCACTCCACCGATCCTGCGGCGATATCCGTGGGAGCCGCCGATGTCCAGGCTCCGGGACTCCTCCGCAACTTCTCGAGCGTCGGCCCCGCGACCTACCTGTTCGCCCCGGTCACGGCCGACGGGAAGCCGTCGGAACGCCTGCCGGTCCCCCAGGTCACGTCGAAGCCCGACATCGTCTCGGTCGACGGCGTGCGAACCAGCTTCTTCACGGCGGAGGGGAATCCCCCGGGCATCTACCGCTTCTCGGGGACATCGTCGGCGGCGCCCACCGCGGCCGGCGTCGCCGCTCTGGTCCGCGCCGTCGCCGGCCCCGACGCGACGGCGGCGAGCGCGCGCTCCGCGCTGAGCGGGAGCGGTCGTCCGATCGACGGCCCTCCCGGGTACACGGGGCCCGTCGACGCGAACGTGATCGGCAGCGGACTCATCGACGCGGTCGCCGCGCTGGCCGCGGTCGCGCCGCCGACCCCCACGCCGACCCCGACACCCGAGCCGACGCCGACGCCCGAGCCCACGCCGGTTCCCACGACCACGACCACGCCGACGCCGACCGCCTCACCCGCCCCGGCGGGCGGCGGGCAGCTCCCCCGCACCGGCAGCGACGCATCGTCGGCGCTTGCCCTCGCGATGCTAGGCGCCGGGGCGGTCGCCGCGGGTGTCGTGGCGGTCGTGCGGCCGCGGGTGCGCGCGCGGCGGTGACGGGATGCGGCGCGGCGCGGGAGCCGCGCCGTCGGTCGCATCAGTGCCGGACGGCGGACGGCGAATCTGAAAGTTCACTAAGAACCCCTAATGTGAGCGCTGAGGGCAGAATCGGACGCCCGCGGGGAGAAGACACTTCATGACACGTTGGAAACGCTTCGCGGTGCGCGGAATCGCTCTCGGTTCGGCGGCGGCACTCTTTCTGGCCCTGCCCGCGACGGCCGCGACTCCGGCCGACCCCGCTCCCCCGCAGGTCATTCCCGCATGGGGCTCGACGAACGTTCTCGCCGCGCCGTTGCGAGACCTTGCGGCATCCGGTGTCGACCTCCAGTCATCCGAAGCCGTGCGTGCGGTCGCGGGCGTCGGTGTGAACGTCGCCGGCGGTCTCGAGGTCGTCGACGGCAAGGTCACCGTGTCCGCGCGTTTCTCCGACGCGGTAGCGCAGAACACCGCCGTCGACGCCGTCGCCGCCCTCGGTACGGTCGTCGCGGTGACGCGGTCGCTCCCGACCATCGTCGTGCAGGCGCCGCCGTCGTCGTTCGCACAGCTGGCTGCGCTGCCCGGGGTGGTCTCGGTCAGCCCGGCCCTTCGTCCCGCGACCTCGGGCTCGACGAGCGCGGCGACGTCCACGCGCGTGGCAACCACGGGCGACGGCGCGCGGTCATGTCGCGAGATCCCCGCCGAGGCCGACCCGGTGCTGCGCTCGGACGCCGCGCGACGCGCCTTCGGCGTCGACGGCACGGGC
>NZ_LDRU01000051.1 GCF_001476285.1 Microbacterium testaceum
CCCCAGCCCCGGCCCCGCACCGCGACGTCAGCCGCCGACTGCCCCCACCAGCGCGCGCAGGGCCATCGCGGCCAGGATCTCCGCCGCGCGGTCGCCGGTCGAGTCGGCGCTGTGCGGGGTCGAGTTGAGCAGGCCGAAGGTGCCGAGGAGGCGCGTCTGGCGCTCGGCCGCATCGAGTTCGGGACGGACGGATGCCAGGACGGCATCCCATTCCTGCACGTACTGCCGCTGCAGACTCCGGACCTGGTGGTTCGCGTCAGCGGGCAGTTGGGCGAGCTCGCGGTCCTGGATGCGGATCGTGTCGGGGTCGGCCGTCGCGAAGTCGAGGTGGAAGCGGACGAGCCTCGACAGGACCTCGTCGGGGGTCCCGGCCTCGGAGACCAGGGCGCGGCCGCCCTCGAGCAGGCGGCGGCTGGCGTCGATCAGCAGCTCGGCGAGGAGCGCCTCTTTGCTGGGGAAATAGTTGTACAGAGCGGGCCCGCTCATCCCCACGGCTTCGCCGAGTTCGACCGTCGACACGGCCGCGAAGCCCCGCTCGGCGAACAGCGCCGCCGCCGAACGCATCAGCGACGCCCGGCGGTTGGCCTTCTGCGTCGCCCGCCAGGTCGCTGTCACCGCAGCATCTCGCGCGCCTGCCGCAGCACCGGCTCGTCGATCATGCGCCCGCGGAAGCGGAACACCCCGGGCTGCCCCTCCGCCTCGGCGAGCACGGCCCGCGCCCACTCGCGCTCGGTGTCGGTGCTCGCATAGGCCGCGCGGATCGTGGCGACCTGCGTCGGGTGGATGCACGCGGTGGCGGTGAAGCCGGAGGCGGCGGCATCCTCGCACTCGGCGCTCAGGCCCTCGAGGTCGGCGATGTCGAGGTGCACCGCGTCGATCGCGTCCTTGCCGTGGGCTCGAGCGGCGAGGAGTACGGTCGCGCGCGCCGTCCGGGCGACGTCGCGGTAGCGGCCGTCGGCGAAGCGGCTCGAGCGACCGTTCATGCTCGCGATGAGGTCTTCGGCGCCCCACATCAGCCCGGCGGTGGCGGGGTGCCCGGCGATCTCGGCGGCGTTCACCACGCCGCGCGCGGTCTCGCACAGCGCGAGTACGCGCAGGCCCGGGGTGGTGGCGATGTCGGCTGCGGACTCGGCCTTGGCGAGCATCACGGTCGTGTACGCGGTCTCGCGCACGGCGAGAAGGTCGAGCGCGTGCTCAGGGTTTCCCGCGGGATTCAGGCGAACGATCACGCGCTCGGGGTCGAGCGTGCTCGCGGCGAGCGCCTCGCGCGCCCGCTCCTTGTCGGCCGGGGCCACGGCATCCTCGAGGTCGAGGATGACGGTGTCGGCCGCCGCGGCCGCCTTGGCGTAGCGGTCGGGGCGGTCGGCCGGGCAGAACAGCAGGGCGGGGCCGTGCATCAAGGCTCCTCCTCGGGGTTGCGGTCAGGGACCGGGTCGGGGCCGGGCGCGGTCGCGGGGCCCGAAGCGGACGCGGGGCTCACGAGCATGAGGGTCGAGCGGCGCGCTTCGGCGACCACCACCCCATTCTGGTTGCGCATCGTGTGGGCGAACTCCACGATCCCCTGGCCGGGCCGCGAGGTCGACAGGCGTTTGCCCGCGATGAGCGTCTCGGCGTACAGGGTGTCGCCGACGCGCACGGGCGCCGGGAAGCGCACGTCACTGAACCCCAGGTTCGCGACGATCGTGCCCTGGGTCAGCTGCGCGACCGAGAGTCCGACCATCGTCGACAGCGTGAACATGCTGTTCACCAGACGCTCCCCGAACTCGGTCGACGCCGACCACGCGGCATCCAGGTGCAGCGACTGCGTGTTCATCGTGAGGGTCGTGAAGAGCACGTTGTCGGCCTCGGTCACCGTGCGGCCCGGGCTGTGCACGTAGGTCGCGCCCTCTTCGAGCTCGTCGAAGTACAGCCCTCTCTGGATGATCCGGATGCCACTCACTCCCCGCCCCTTTCGTCGGCCGCGTTGGGATCGGTCGGCGTCTCCGCGCCTGCCCGCGCACCGTCCGGCTCGCCGCCGTCAGCGTCGGGTGCGACCACCGCCAGCGCCTGCCCGCGCGCGACCACGTCGCCGACCGCCGCCTGCAGCCTCACCGTCCCCGCGACGCTCGATCGCACCACGTGCTCCATCTTCATGGCCTCCACCGCGAGCACCGCGTCGCCCACCCCCACCGTCGCCCCGTCGGCGACGTGCACCATCACCACGGTGCCGGGCATGGGTGAGACGAGCTGCGGGTCGGCGTCCGCCGCCGCGTCGGCGCGGTGCACCGCTCGCACGACCTCGACCCGTCGCACCGCCCCGCCCCGCGCGATCCACGCGCCGTCGGCGTCGACCTCGGCCGCAAGGGTCCGCGTACGACCGTCGAGGGTGACCGACACAAGACCGTCGTCGTGCCGGGCGATCCGCGCGGACTCCCGCTCGCCGGGCTGCGTGGGCGCCACGACCGCGAGCGTCTCCCCCGTCCCGGTCACCTCGACCGTGCGCTGCTCCCCGCCGAGCGCGAGACGGTAGCGGCGCGGCGCGGGTGTCCCCAACCGCCAGCCGTCGCGGCGTCGCCACGGCTCCCGCGCGCGCGAGGCCGTGGCATCCAGGATCAGAGCCGCCTCCGCGAGAGCGCGCTCGTCGACCTCCTCGGTCGTGAGCCCCTCGAGCTCCCGAGCGATCAACCCGGTGTCGAGAGCGCCCGCCACCACGTCCGGAAGCTCGAGCAACCGCCGCAAAAACTCGACGTTCGTCGCGAAGCCGAACACCGCGGTGTCGCCGAGCGCCGCGACGAGCCGCCGCCGCGCGCTCTCGCGATCGGGCCCCCACGCGATGATCTTCGCGAGCATCGGGTCGTAGTCGACCGAGACGTCGAGGCCGTCCTCGAGCGCCGTGTCGACGCGGATCCCCTCCCCGCCGGGGTGCCGGACGCGCACGACGTGACCGCCCGTCGGCAGGAATCCGGATGCCGGGTCCTCGGCGTACACGCGCGCCTCGATCGCGTGCCCGGTGAGGCTGACGGCATCCTGGGTCAGTGTCAGGGGCTCGCCGGCGGCGATCCGCAGCTGCTGCTCGACCAGGTCGAGGCCCGTGACCTCTTCGGTGACCGGATGCTCGACCTGCAGGCGCGTATTCATCTCCATGAAGAAGAACTCCTCGGGCGCCTCGGCCGACACGATGAACTCCACCGTCCCGGCGCCGCGATAGTCGACGCTGCGCGCCGTCTCGCACGCCGCTCGGCCGATGCGCGCGCGGGTCTCGGCGTCGAGCAGGGGCGACGGCGCCTCTTCGATGACCTTCTGGTGACGGCGCTGCAGCGAGCACTCGCGCTCGCCCAGGTGCACGACCCCGCCGTGCGCGTCGGCGAGCACCTGCACCTCGATGTGGCGCGGAGCCCGGACGTAACGCTCGAGGAACAGGGTGTCGTCGCCGAAGCTCGCCGCTGCTTCGCGCCGGGCGGCGGCGATCGCCCCCGCCAGCGCTCCGGGCGCCTCGACGACGTGCATGCCCTTGCCTCCGCCGCCCGCCGAGGGCTTGATGAGGAGCGGGTAGCCGACGTCGGCGCCGGCGGCGATCAGCTCGTCGTCGGTCATGCCCGCGCGCGCGACCCCCGGAACGGTCGGCACCCCGCGCGCCTCGACCGCGTGCTTGGCCGAGATCTTGTCACCCATGACGCGGATCGCCTCGGCACTCGGCCCGATGAAGACGATCCCGGCCTCCTCGCAGGCCTGCGCGAAGGCGGCGTTCTCGGCGAGGAATCCGTAAGCGGGATGGATCGCCTCGGCGCCGGTCTCGCGCGCCGCGCGGATCACGGCGTCGACGTCGAGATAGCTCCGCGCCGCCGGCGCCGGTCCCAGGCGCACCGCGACATCGGCGAGGTGGACGTGGCGGGCCCCGGCATCCGCATCGCTGTAGACGGCGACCGAGCGGATGCCGAGACGGCGGAGCGTGCGGATGATGCGGCAGGCGATCTCGCCGCGGTTCGCGATCAGAACGGTGGAGAACATGCGGGTCACATCCGGAATACGCCGTAGCCCGGCGCGTCGAGGGGCGAACGGGTGATCACGTCGAGGGCGAGGGCGAGCACGTCGCGGGTCTGCGACGGCTCGATGATCCCGTCATCCCACAGCCGGGCCGTGGAGTAGTACGGGCTCCCCTGCCGCTCGTACTGCTCGCGGACCGGCGCCTCGAAGGCGGCCTGCTCCTCAGCCGACCACTCGCCGCCGCCGGCCTCGATCTGGTCGCGGCGGACGGTGGAGAGGACGGATGCCGCCTGCGGGCCGCCCATGACCGAGACGCGCGCGCCGGGCCAGAGCCAGAGGAAGCGCGGCGAGTACGCGCGTCCGCACATCGAGTAGGTGCCGGCGCCGAAGGAGCCACCGACGACGACCGTGAGCTTGGGCACCGAGGCGCACGCGACGGCGTTGACCATCTTCGCGCCGTGCTTGGCGATGCCGCCCGACTCGTACTCGCGGCCGACCATGAACCCGGTGATGTTCTGCAGGAACACCAGGGGGATGCCGCGCTGGTCGCACAGCTCGATGAAGTGCGCCCCCTTGAGGGCCGATTCGCCGAAGAGGACGCCGTTGTTCGCGATGATCCCGACCCGGTGCCCCTCGATGCGGGCGAAGGCGGTGACGAGGGTCTCACCGTACTCGCGCTTGAACTCGTGGATGCTGCCGGCATCCACGATCCGGGCGAGGATCTCGCGGGCGTCGTAGGGGGTCGTGAGCTCGATCGGCACGATGTCCTCGAGCGCGCGCGGGTCTTTCTCGGGGTCAGCGGCGGGTTCCGGCATCCGCTGTTCGGGGGGAGGCAGGGTCGCGACGATGTCGCGCACGATCTCGAGCGCGTGGGCGTCGTTCTCGGCGAGGTGGTCGGCGACGCCCGACACGCGGGTGTGCACGACCCCGCCGCCGAGATCTTCGGCCGTGACGACTTCTCCGGTCGCGGCCTTCACGAGCGGCGGTCCGCCGAGGAAGATCGTGCCCTGGTTCCGCACGATCACCGTCTCGTCGCTCATCGCCGGGACGTACGCGCCGCCCGCGGTCGACGAACCGAGCACGGCCGCGATCTGGGGGATGCCGTCGCGCGACATCCGTGCCTGGTTGTAGAAGATGCGACCGAAGTGGTCGCGGTCGGGGAAGACCTCGTCCTGCATCGGGAGGAAGGCACCGCCCGAGTCGACGAGATAGACGCACGGAAGGCGGTTCTCCGCGGCGATCTCCTGCGCGCGCAGGTGCTTCTTCACCGTGATCGGGAAGTAGCTGCCGCCCTTCACGGTCGCGTCGTTGGCGACCACCATCACGTGCCGGCCGTGGACGAGGCCGATCCCCGCGACCACACCGCCGGCGGGGCAGTCGCCGCCGTACATCCCGTAGGCCGCGAGCGGCGCGACCTCGAGGAACGGGCTGCCGACGTCGAGCAGCGCGTCGATGCGGTCCCGGACGAGCATCTTGCCGCGGGCGACGTGGCGTTCGCGCGCGGCATCCGGTCCGCCCCTCGCGATCGTCTCTCGCCGCTCGCGCAGCTCGGCGACGAGTTCGCGGTAGCCCTGCGTCATGACAACTCCTCGTTGAGTTACCGATCAGTAATGGAGTTAGATTACGGCTCGGTAATCGAGTTGTCTACGTGTCGGCGCCCGCCCCCGGTTGAGTGTCCAAGAAACCCGGACGCCTCGGAAAAACGTCCGGGTGTTTTGGACACTCACCGCGCTCAACCGCCTCGCGCCCTGCCCTGACACGCCTCGCGCCGCCCCGCTCGCCGCACCGCCCCGCGCCCCGCCGACGCTTAGGCTCAACGCCATGCGCAGCGACTGGATCACGCACCGACGCCCCGACGGCGAGGTGCTCGGGTGGATGGAGCCGCACGGCGACGGCTTCGTCGTCGTCGACCTGCTCGGCCGGCGTTCGGCCGAGGCGGTCGATTGGCTGACCGCTGAGGAGACGCTCGAGGAGCGCGGGATCGGCTACCTCGCCGACATGTACGAGCTGCGCCTCGACGACGGGTCGTGGCTGCGGGTGCGCATCGCCGAGGTCTCGACCTCCGGCATCCGGGTCAAGAAAGACGACTGGGGCGCCGTCGGGGCGCCGCAGCTGTTCTACGACCTGGCGTTCCCGGTCGACGAGGCGGTGCTGCGGCCTCTGGGGTAGCCGCCGTCATCCCGTCGAGTGTCCAGAACACGCCGTAACAGCCCCACCCATAACGGCGTGTTCTGGACAATCGACGATGGGCTCGCGAGCGCCGAGCGCCGAGCTCACCACGAGCTCTTGCGGTAGTCCTTCAGGAAGATGCCGAAGAGGTCTTCGCCGGCCTCGCCGCGCACGATCGGGTCGTACACGCGGGCGGCGCCGTCGACGAGGTCGAGCGGGGCGTGGAACCCCTCCTCGGCGAGGCGCACCTTGGTGAAGTGCGGACGCTCGTCGGTGATCCAGCCGGTGTCGACGGCGGTCATCAGGATGCCGTCGGACTCGAACATCTCGCGCGCGCTCGTGCGCGTGAGCATGTTCAGCGCGGCCTTCGCCATGTTCGTGTGCGGGTGGCCGGGGCCCTTGTAGCCGCGGCCGAACACGCCCTCCATCGCCGAGACGTTGACGATGTACTTCCGCCGCGCCGCCGACGCGGCCATCGCCGGGCGCAACCGGCTCACGAGCAGGAACGGCGCCGTCATGTTCGCCAGCTGCACCTCGAGCATCTCGAGGGGCTCGACCTGGTCGACGTGCTGCGTCCAGCTGTTGATGCGGTCCTCGTCGGGCACGAGCCCGCCCGCGTCGATCGCGGTTCCCGCGGCCAGGCGCTCGAGCGACGACGAGCCCGCCGCCATCGCCTCGGCGGTCAGCTCCTCGGCCGTGCGCGCGGCCGACGCGAGGATCGGGTGCGCCGACACCGACTGCGCGAGCGCAAGCGGGTGCGCGTCGTTGGTGTGGCCGAACGTGACCAGCTCGGGCAGCGGCCCGTCCGGGAGCGGTGCGAGTTCGGCATCCACCAGGGGTTTGTACGCACCCGGCGAGCGCCGCACGGTCTGCGCGGCGTTGTTGATCAGGATGTCGAGCGGACCATCGGATGCCACGGACTCGGCGAGTCCGATCACCTGGGCGGGGTCGCGCAGGTCGATGCCCACGACCTTGAGCCGGTGCAGCCAGTCCGCGCTGTCGGGGAGCGACGAGAAGCGCCGCACCGCGTCGCGCGGGAAGCGGGTCGTGATCGTGGTGTGCGCGCCGTCGCGGAGCAGCCGCAGCGCGATGTACATGCCGATCTTCGCGCGGCCGCCGGTGAGCAACGCGCGCTTGCCGGTGAGGTCGGTGCGCGCGTCGCGCTTGGCGTGGCTCATCGCCGCGCAGTCGGGGCAGAGCTGGTGGTAGAACGCGTCGACGAGGGTGTAGTCCTCTTTGCAGATGTAGCAGGCGCGGGCTTTGATCAGCTCTCCGGCGAACGGCGTGGTCGTGCGGGTCGCGAGCGGGATGCCGCGCGTCTCGTCGTCGATGCGGTCGGCGGCACCGGTCGCCGTGGCGGCCACGACCGCGCGGTCGGCATCGGCGATGCGCTGGCGCTTCTCGCGCCGCGACTGCCGCTTGACGTCCTTGTAGAGCTTGCCCGTCTGTCGGCGCAGCGCGATGTACGCGGGGTCTTCACGATCGAGCGACGACGCCGCGTCGATGACGCGCAGCGCGATCTCGAGCTCGGTGGGATCGATGGATGCCACGCGCTCGACGTCGGGCGCGGCACCGGAGTCTGTGGCATCCGGATCCGTACCGGTCACCGGCGCGGCGGCATCCGGCGCGGCGACGCGATCGGCGTCACGATCGGGGCTGGGGGGTGTTTCGGGCACAGGGAAGTGTACCGAGGGCTCGCTGGACGCGGGATGGGTCTCCGCCCCGGGATTCGCTCGATCGCCGCAATGCCGGTGCGAGCCCTGCCCTCAGGGCTCGGGGCGAGGGTGGGCTACTGCTTACCGCCGTCGACCCAGCGCGTGTGGGCCTTCAGCGCGTGCAGCACGGCCAAGCGCACGACGAAGTACGTCACCAGACCGATGACCGCGAGCGCGACCAGCCAGCCGAGCAGAAGAATGAGCAGGTGGGCGCCTCCGACAGCTGAGAACATCCAGCGAGCCTAGCCGCGGGGCGGCCGAGACTCCAGGGCGGCGGCTCAGCGGCCCGTCTCCGATGAGGCGGTGACCTCTCAGCGGACGGCCCGTGGGCGCACGGCCGACAGCGCGACCGAGGAGGGCGGCGGCCGCTCAGCCGACCGGTCGGCGGCGGACGGAGGCGACGACCAGCGCGACGGCCCCGAGGAGGGCGGCGATCGCCCCGATGACGCCGCCCGCGACGAGCCCTGACGAGTCCTGACCGCTCGCGGCGAGGACGCCGGTTGCGGGCGTGGGGGTGCCCGTCGGAACCGGGGCGGGCTCCGCGGTCGGGGTCGTCGTCGGGTTCGCGGTCGGTGTGGGCGTCGGTGTGGGCGTCGGTGTCGGCGTCGGTGTCGGTGTCGGTGTGGGCAGCGGCTCGTCGATCGCCGCCCGCATCACGGCCGCCCACTTCCACGGCGCCTGTGTCCCGCCGGGGAGCGAGTTGAAGTACTCCCATCCCGCGACGCCGCCGAACGTGGGGGTCGTGGCCTTGATCTCTTGAATCGACGCCGTCAGCTCATCGAGCGGGACCCACCCGTCCCCGCAGTTGTCGGGGTTCGTGAGGGCGGCGATCACGATCTTCGCCGCCGGAATCCCGGCGCCCTTCGTGCTCTGGTAGTCGACGATCTCGCCATAGTCCGCCGCGGTGGGATCGCCCCACCCGCAATAGAACTGCGTATTGAACCAGTCGATGGAGTCCCCCGAGCTGCGGTAGAGGTCGTCGTAGTCGAATCCCGAGAGATTGTCCTCCCCGACCAGCGCCGCGGTCACCGGCGACAGCGTGATGAGGAACGACGGACCGAAGTCGGCGCTCAGGTCGGCGATCACCCTCTCGACCACCGAGATGTCGGTGTCGGTCTCGACGTCGAGATCGATGCCGTCGAGCGCGTGCGCCTCGACGAAGTCCCGGAGCCGCGCGTACTGCACGTCGTAGTCGTCGGTCAGGCTCTGCCAGGTGGCATTCTGCGCGCCGCCGATCATGCCGACGACGGCGACCCCCGACCGCTGGATCTCGGCCAGTTCGCTCCACATCGTGTCGAAGGCGGGATCGTCCGGCAGAAGGTCGTTGAGCTTCAGGACGTCGGCGTTCATGTGCACCGCGGCGAGGTTCACGACGTCGACGCCCGTGTTCTCGGTCACGAGGGGCAACGGCGAGATGTACGCACCCGTCGATCCGTCGACGAACTGCTTCTGGTAGTACACGACGACCCGCCCGCTGTCGCGCACGACGGTTCCGGATGCCGTCGACCCGGCCGTCTCGGCCGCCGATGCCGCGCCGGTTCCTCCGCCGAATGCGAGGGTCAGCGCGACGACGGCGCCTCCCACGATCACCCGAGTACCAAGCGTCTTCCTTGCGCGCCGCGTCATGTCCGCCCCCTGTCCTCGTCACAGAATGCCGTTCCAGCGGCATCCTGGTCCAGTCGACGCCCGCCACACCGGGCGTGGGGGCGCTGCGCGTCAGCGGTTCGCGGCGAGGTGCACCCCGGGCGCCGAAGCGGAGCGCACCGTGGCCCGCGACCGGTCATACCGCAGCAGCCACCGCTGCGCCGGGATCTCGATGAGCTTGTGCATCGCCCAGGCGAGGCCGAGGGCGATGCCGAAAGCGGCGAGCGCGAGCGGCACGGCCTGTCGCCAGGGCAGCTGCGGGTGTCCGTCGGGCCACGCCGACGACACCGACGCGATGACGAGCAGATGCACGAGGTAGAACGCGAACGACACCCGTCCGAGTTCCTGCCAGAGGGGCCGCGCGAGGAAGGTCGAGTTCGCCCGGGCGTCGGCGTTCGCGAGCGAGGCGACGAGCAGAGCGTAGAACCCCACGGTCGCGGCGAGGCCCGGGTGGATGTCGGTGCCGGGCAGGGTCGGCGCCTCCGACAGCGCGTAGCCGGCGACCGCGAGCGGCACGGCGACGATCAGGCGCACGGGCTGCCACGCGCTCTTCTTCATCAGCAGCGCGAGGCTCACGCCGATCACGAACTCGGGCATTCGCAGCAACGGGGTCGACGCGGCCGACATCGGGATCGGCGACATCGACGCGATCTGCGGCGCGAGGGCGGCGACGACGAGGGATGCCACGACCACGACGCCGAGGGCCCGGTTCGAGGCGCGCGCGAGGGGGCGGATGAGGAACGGGAAGGTGAGATAGAAGAACGCCTCGCACACGAGCGACCAGCTCGCGGGATTGCCCGCCTGCCACCAGTCGGGAACCCAGCCGTTGACGAGGAAGACGTTCGCGACCACGGGCGCGGTGCCGTCGGCGCGGATCTCGGGCACGAGAGTGGCCGCGGCGATCAGCGCGAGCCCGACCCCGACGAGGTGCAGGGGGTAGATCCGCGCGATGCGGTGCCACCAGAACGACCGCGCGGTCTGCTGCGGCTTGTACCCCCACGCGAGGACGAAGCCCGAGAGGATGAAGAACAACGTCACGCCGGTCTTCCCGGCCTCGAAGAGGTTCCCCCAGATCACGCCCGGAGTGCCGCCGAAGTACTCGACGGCCATGAGGTGGTGCCCGAAGATGAGCATCGCGGTCGCCCATCGCAGCCCCGTCAGCG
This sequence comes from Microbacterium testaceum, assembly GCF_001476285.1. Classification (GTDB taxonomy): domain Bacteria; phylum Actinomycetota; class Actinomycetes; order Actinomycetales; family Microbacteriaceae; genus Microbacterium; species Microbacterium testaceum_B. The sequence continues at coordinate 10,655 of NZ_LDRU01000051.1, forward strand.
ACGGCAGGTTGCGCACCTTGTCGAGGGGACCGGGGCTCGTCGCGATCGGAGCGACGACGGGGGCAGTGAGCGTGCTGATGGTGATCGCCTCCCGTGTCGTAACCGAGCGCGATCGCGTGCCCGTCGACGACGCCGCCTATGGAGTCGACCTGAGCACGTGAAGTCGCGCAGACCGGGTGAGACGGTACACCGCCCGGGTGAGGAGATCCCTGAGAGGGGTGGGGCTTGACTCCGAGGCCCCGCCCGGCGGACGACTCCGATACGCAAGCCCCATCCGATTCGCGCACTCCTCCGAACAGGTGTCGGCGGCTCGTTTTCTCCGACGGCCGCGCTCTCGCACCCGGAGGAAAGATGCTCGAGACGACCATGCCCGCTTTGGCGAGCCTCGAAGCGTTCGGCAACGTGACCGACCTTCTCGTTCGCCGCGCCGCCGACGCCCCCGACCACGTCGCCTTCGACGTACCGGCCGACGATCCCGCATCGTGGCGCCCCGTGACCACCGCCGCATTCCTGGGCGACGTCCGGGCCCTCGCGAAAGGGATGATGGGTGCCGGCCTGGTGGCGGGCGACAGAGTCGCCATCATGGCGCCCACGCGCTACGAGTGGGCCGTCGCCGACCTGGCCACCTGGTTCGCCGGCGGCGTCGTCGTCCCGGTCTACGACTCGTCCTCGGCCTCGCAGGTCGACGCGATCGTGCACGACGCCGGCGTACGCCTGGCCATCGCGGGGTCGAGGGCTCACGCCGACCTGTTGACCAGGGCACTCGTGGGGACTGACGCGATCGGAACCTGGGCGATGCGCGGGGTCGACGGCATCCGGTCGCTCGACGATCTCACCGGTCGTGGAACACACGTCACCGACGCCGAGCTCGAGACCCGTCGCACTCTGGCGGGGCACCACGACCCCGCGACCATCGTCTACACCTCGGGAACGACCGGCGAGCCGAAGGGGGCCGTGCTCACGCACTCGAACTTCCTCGGGCAGGTGCTCAACATCGCCGCGGCCTACCGGGAAGTGGTCACCCCGACGGGGAACACCATCATCTTCCTGCCTCTCGCCCACGTGCTCGCCCGGGGTCTGCAGCTCATCTGCATCGCGAGCGGCATGCGCATCGCGCATCTGTCGGAACCATCCCGAGTCGTGCCCGCGCTCTCGGTGCTCCGCCCGACGTTCCTCGTCGTCGTGCCGCGCGTGCTGCAGAAGATCCAGGCCGCGGCTGCGGATAAGGCGGCCCGCATGAGGCTCGGTCCGGTCTGGGAGCGTGCCGTGTCGACCGCCGTCGCCCGGGGTCGTCTGGCCGAGAAACAGGATGCCGGACGTCGGAGCCGCGCCCCGCGAGGCCTCCGTGTGCGCGGGGCGGTGTTCGACGCGCTCTTCTACTCGCGGCTGCGCGCGATCATGGGAGGCCGCGTGGACTACATCCTTTCAGGCGGGGCGACGCTCGACGGCGCCCTGTCGCTGTTCTTCCGAGGGATCGGGGTTCCGGTCATCGAGGGCTACGGACTCACCGAGACCACCGCTCCGCTCACGGGTAACCTGCCCGGCCGCATCGTGTCGGGCACGGTCGGCCTCCCCCTGCCCGGCTCGACGGTGCGCATCAGCCCCGAGGGCGAAGTGCTCGCTCGCGGAGTGGGTGTGTTCGCCGGCTACCGCGATCCTCGCCACGATGCCGAGGCCTTCGTCGACGGGTTCTTCCGCACCGGAGACCTGGGGCGCATCGACGACGGCGGACGCCTGATCCTCGAGGGCCGCATGAAAGACGTCATCGTCACCTCGAACGGCAAGACCGTGGTCCCGGCCCGCTGGGAGGGCGCGGTCGAGGCGAGCCCCCTCGTGCAGCACGCCGTCATGGTCGGCGAGGGCAAGCCGTACCTGTCGGCCCTGCTCATCCTCGATCCCGCGGAGTCGGCCGCGTGGGCGGCATCCCACGGATCGACGTTCGCAACGGGCTCACCCGGAGAGGTCCGAGCCATCGACGAGCCCCGTCTCCGCGCCCACCTGCAGCCCACCGTCGACGCCGCCAACGCCCTGGTGGCGCGGAGCGAGCAGGTACGCCGCTTCACGCTCGTGCTCGCCGACCTCGACGACCACGAGCTCGTCACCCCCACCCTGAAAATCAAGCGCCGCGAGGTTCTGCACCGCGCCGCCGACACGATCGACACGCTGTACCGAGGAGCCGCATCATGACCGCACCCGTGCCCCCGACGACGGAGCGAGCCGGCGGCTCGCAGAATCGAGCGGCGGTCGTCGCCGTCGTCGTCGCCCTCGCGATCGGCGCGGGCCTGGCCGCGGCCGGCAGCTCTCGCGGCGCGCAAGTCGGCGGCATCCCGGTGTTCGCCCTCGCGGTGACGGCGGCCTACGTCATCCAGTTCCTCATCTTCATCCCTTCGGCGCTGCGTCGGACCGAGCGCTTCTTCGACCTCACCGGGAGCCTCACGTTCATCACCGTGTCGATCGCCCTCGCACTGCTCGCTCCCCAGCAAGACGCGCGGGGATGGATCCTCGCCGCGATGGTGATCGTGTGGGCGGCGCGACTCGGCTCGTTCCTCTTCGCGCGCGTCCACCGCTCGGGTTCCGACGGGCGTTTCGACGAGATCAAGACGCGGCCGCTGCGCTTCTTCCAGGTGTGGTGCATCCAGGGTCTCTGGGTCTCCCTCACCGCCTCGGCCGCGTGGATCGCGATGAGCGCGGATGCCGCCGGCCGGGCGCCCCTCGACGGTTTCGTGATCGCCGGGATCGTCGTCTGGCTGCTCGGGATGGCGTTCGAGGTCGTCGCCGACCTGCAGAAGCAGGCGTTCCGCGCCGACCCCGCCAACAGGGGCGAGTTCATCCGCACGGGCCTGTGGTCGCGCTCGCGCCACCCCAACTACTTCGGCGAGATCCTCGTGTGGATCGGGGTCTTCCTCGTGGCGGCGCCCGTTCTGCAGGGGTGGCAGTGGATCGCCGTGCTCTCGCCGCTCTTCGTCATCCTGCTCCTCACCCGGGTCAGCGGCATCCCGCTGCTCGAAAAGCGCGCCGACGAGCGCTGGGGCGACCGCGCCGACTACCGCGCCTATCGCGACCGCACGCCGGTGCTGATCCCGGCGCTGACCGCACGGCGGTAAGGGCACAGCCGCGGATGACTTCCTAGAGTGGATGCCATGCGGCGAACGACGAAGACCTTCGCACTGACCGTGGGCGCCCTGGCGCTCCTCACCGCGTGCTCGCCGGCGGCCGATCCGACCCCGCTGAGCACGGAGACCGCGGCGGCCCCGGCATCCCCGACCCCCACGGGCGGGACGGCGGTCACCTCGCCCCGCGAGTGCGAAGATGTCGACCTCATCGCGGACGCGAGAGTGACGGGCTCCGACCTCTCGGCGTGCGTGATCGCGTTCTCGCGCGCGGCCGGCAGCGGGCACCTGACCCTGCAGTCCGCCGATCTGAGCGGGGAGGCCGACTTCGTCTTCGGCGACGATCCCGCCACCTCGGGGTCGGTCACCGGCCCCGACGGGACGAACGACTTCGTGCTCACCCCGACCGAGGCCTGGGTCACGTTCGACGGGGCCTGGGTGAAGGCCGACCCGTCGAGCGGCGACTACCGCGCCGTCATCGCCTCGACCATCGGTGAGTCGTACCGAGCTCTCGCCGACCCCGCGGCCGCGGCATCCCTTCTCGCCTCCGCCCCCTCCTGGACGGTGCAGACCGGCCAGGACACGGTGGCCCTGCCCGACGGCACCGACGTGCGCGCCTGGCGGGTGCAGGCCGATGCGCCCTTCTCGGCCGCGGGCGTCGACGTCAGCGAGATGATCGTGTGGCTCGGCGAGGGGCACCGCGTCGTGGCCACGCAGGCCACAGGGACCTTCGGGGGCGTGCAGACCACATCCCTGCAGCAGTTCACGCGGTGGGGCGAGCCGGTGACGATCGAGGTGCCGAAGGGCTGAGTCCGCGCGGCGCGCGCCGGGGTTCCCGGGTGGCGAGCGGAGGAGATGGGGTGCGCGGAGGACCGAGCCGCGGCATCCTTCCTCCCTCCGCCCCATCTCCTCCCCTCGTCACCACCGGCTCGCTCACGCCTCCCCCTCCCGGGTCGCGGCGAGCTGCTCCTCCCAGTCCGCGGGC
>NZ_LDRU01000052.1 GCF_001476285.1 Microbacterium testaceum
GCATCCGGTCTCTTCTCGTTACGGCGAACGGTGGCGCAGGCGTTACTGACCGCGGCGCTCGCGCAGCTGCTGCAGCGCGTCGTCGAGGAGAGATGCCGCTTCCTCGTCGGTGCGGCGTTCCTTCACGTACGCGAGGTGCGTCTTGTAGGGCTCGGACTTCGCCAGAGCCGGAGGGTTGTTCTTGTCGCGGCCGGCGGGGAGGCCGGAGTGCGGGGAGTCGATGGTCTCGGGGATCTCGTCGTCGGGGATCCCGGCCGCGAAGTAGCGGACCGTCTCGTTGCCGAGCGCGTCCCAGTACGAGACAGCGACACGATCGGCGTGGAAACCGTGGTCCTGCTCACCCATGGGGCCGGCGCCCACCCGGGAGCCGCGAATCGCGTTGCCGCCAGTAGCCATGTCAGATCTCCGCGAACTTGGTCAGCAGACCGAGGCCGACGATGGTGACGAACCACACCAGCGCGAGCACGATCGTGAAACGGTTGAGGTTGCGCTCTGCCAGGCCCGAAGAGCCGAGCGCGGAGCTCATGCCGCCGCCGAACATGTCGGACAGACCGCCGCCGCGGCCCTTGTGGAGCAGGATGAGGAGGGTCAGCAGGAGACTGGTGACACCCAGGAGCACCTGCAGGACGAACTCGAGAATCTGCACTGTCGAAAGCCTTTCGCGAGCGACCTGGTCGGCCGCACAAGCGTCAAGTATACGGGGAGGCGGGGCGAGCACACGGATGCCCGCGACGAAGCGCCGCGGGCATCCGGTTCGGAGTCAGACCCCGACGTGCTTCTGGTAGCGGATGATCGCCGCGAACTCGTCGACGACGAGGCTCGCGCCACCCACCAGGGCGCCGTCCACATCGGGCTCGCGCATGAACGCGGCGATGTTGTTCGACTTGACCGAGCCGCCGTAGAGCACGCGCGTGCGCGCGGCCGCGTCGGCTCCGAGCTTGTCGGCGACGACGGCCCGCAACTTCGCGCAGACCTCCTGCGCCTGGTCGGGCGTTGCCGCCTGACCCGAGCCGATGGCCCAGACCGGCTCGTACGCCACGACGATGTCGGCACCGGATGCCACGCCCTCGAGCGCGACCTCGAGCTGCCCCACGGGCACGGCGCTCGCGCCGAACTTCTCGAGGTCCTCCGACGTCTCGCCCACGCAGATCACCGGGACGAGACCGTGACGGAGAGCCGCCTGGGTCTTGGCCGCGACGACCTCGTCGGTCTCGTTGTGGAACTGGCGGCGCTCCGAGTGACCGATGATCACGTAGCGCGCGTTCAGCTTGGCCAGGAACTGGCCCGAGATCTCACCGGTGTACGCACCGGAGTCGTGGGCGGACAGATCCTGACCGCCGAGAGCGAACTCGATCTTGTCGGCATCCAGAAGGGTCTGCACGGTCCGCAGGTCGGTGAACGGCGGGAAGACCGCCACCTCGACGCTGTCGTTCTCGTGCTTGGCTTCCTTCAGCGTCCAGTGCAGCTTCTGGACGAACGCGACCGCCTGCAGGTGGTCGAGGTTCATCTTCCAGTTGCCGGCGATGAGGGGGGTTCTGGTCACACCCATCCGAGGACCTCCAGTCCGGGGAGCTTCTTACCTTCGAGGAATTCCAGGCTGGCACCGCCACCGGTGGAGATGTGACCGAACCGGTCGTCCGCGAAGCCGAGCTGACGCACGGCAGCCGCGGAGTCTCCGCCGCCGACGACGCTGAGGCCGTCGACCTCGGTGAGCGCCTGCGCGACGGTCTTGGTGCCGGCTTCGAACGCCTTCATCTCGAACACGCCCATCGGGCCGTTCCAGAAGACGGTGCGGGATCCGCGGATCGCGTCGGCGAACAGCTCCGCCGTGCGGGGACCGATGTCGAGGCCCAGGCCGGACGCGCCGAAGGGTGTGTCCTCCAGCTTGTCGGCATCGGCCACGACGTGCTCGGCGTCCGCAGAGAACGACGCTGCGACGACGGCATCGACCGGAAGCACGATCTCGACGCCGCGCTCCCGCGCCGTGGCGAGGTAGCCCTTCACGGTGTCGATCTGGTCCTGCTCGAGCAGGCTCGAACCGACCTTGTGCCCCTCGGCGACGAGGAAGGTGAACATCATCCCGCCGCCGACGAGAAGCTTGTCGACGCGCGGGAGCAGGTGCTCGATCACGCCGAGCTTGTCGCTGACCTTCGAGCCACCGAGGACGACCGTGTACGGACGCTCCGGGTTCTCGGTCAGGCGGTCGAGGACCTCGAGCTCCTTCTGGATGAGAAGGCCCGCGGCGGACGGCACGATCTGGGCGAGGTCGTAGACGCTCGCCTGCTTGCGGTGCACGACGCCGAAGCCGTCCGACACGAGGGCGTCGCCGAGACGGGCGAGCTCCCGGGCGAACGCCTGGCGTTCGGTCTCGTCCTTCGAGGTCTCCCCCGCGTTGAAGCGGAGGTTCTCGATGACGGCGACCTCGCCGTCCTCCAGGGCGGCCACGGCCTCCTGTGCCGACTCACCGACCGTGTCGCGTGCGAACGCGACGGGCTGGCCGAGCAGCTCGGAGAGGCGCTGCGCGACCGGCTCGAGCGAGTACTTCGGGTCGGGCGCGCCGTCGGGACGGCCCAGGTGCGAGCACACGACCACACGCGCGCCGGCGTTGATCAGTGCGTTGAGAGTCGGCAGCGACGCCCGCACGCGGCCATCGTCCGTGATGACGCCGTCCTTGAGAGGAACGTTCAGGTCACAACGGACGATGACGCGCGTGCCGGCGAGCGACCCCAGCGAATCGAGGGTGCGCAGAGCCATGAAGGGTTACAGGCGCTCGGCGACGTACTCGGTGAGGTCGACGAGGCGGTTCGAGTAGCCCCACTCGTTGTCGTACCACGACGACACCTTGACGAGGTTGCCGCTGACGTTGGTCAGCTCCGCGTCGAAGATCGACGAGTGCGGGTTGCCCTGGATGTCGCTCGAGACGATCGGGTCCTCGGTGTACTGCAGGATGCCGTTCAGGCGCCCCTCGGCAGCGGCCTGCTTGTAGACCTCGTTGACCTGGTCGACGGTCAGACCCTCGGTGGGCGTGACGATGGTGAGGTCGACGATCGAGCCGGTGGGAACCGGAACGCGGTACGACGAGCCGCTGAGCTTGCCGTTGAGCTCGGGGAGCACCAGGCCGATGGCCTTGGCCGCACCGGTCGAGGCGGGGACGATGTTGATCGCGGCGCCGCGGGCACGACGGAGGTCGCTGTGCGGACCGTCCTGCAGGTTCTGGTCGGCGGTGTACGCGTGAGCGGTCATCATGAAGCCGCGCTCGATGCCGAAGGCGTCGTTGAACACCTTCGCCAGCGGGGCGAGGCAGTTCGTGGTGCACGACGCGTTCGAGATGATGACGTCGGTCTCGGGGTTGTACGTCTCTTCGTTCACCCCCATGACGATCGTGGCGTCGTCACCCGTGGCCGGAGCCGAGATGAGGACCTTCTTGGCGCCACCGGCGACGTGCTTCTTGGCGTCTTCCGCCTTGGTGAAGCGACCGGTCGACTCGATGACGATGTCGACACCGAGCTCGCCCCAGGGGAGGTTGGCGGGGTCGCGCTCTTCGAAGACCTTGATGGTCTTGTCGCCGACGGTGATGGAGTCTTCGGTGTACGAGACGTCCTCGGCGAGAACGCCGCCCACGGAGTCGTACTTGAGGAGGTGCGCGAGGGTCTTGTTGTCGGTGAGGTCGTTCACCGCCACGATTTCGAGGTCGGCACCCTGCGCGAGAGCCGCGCGGAGGTAGTTGCGTCCGATACGGCCGAAGCCGTTGATTCCGATCTTGACGGTCACGGAATATCTCCTGAATCAGTTGTGCGCGAGAAGCGCGTGATTGCGGTGTTCGCTAGCGGACAACGGCGTCCCGGTGGGGTGTCCCACCGGGACGCCCGCACCGTTTACGACAGTACCAGCAGACCCGTGGTCTTCTCACGGGCAGCGGCGAAGCGCTCCTGGGCGTCGGCCCAGTTCGCGATGTTCCAGAACGCCTTCACGTAGTCGGCGCGGACGTTCTTGTAGTCGAGGTAGTAGGCGTGCTCCCAGACGTCGAGCAGCAGCAGGGGCACGGTGCCGGCGACGATCTGGCCCTGCTGGTCGAAGAACTGCTGGATGAGCAGGTTCTGGCCGATCGAGTCCCAGAACAGACCCGCCCAGCCCGAGCCCTGCACGCCGAGGGCGGCGGCCGTGAACTGCGCCCGGAACGCGTCGAACGATCCGAACTGGTCGTCGATCGCGGCCTCGAGGTCGCCGGTCGGCTTGTCGCCGCCGTTGGGCGAGAGGTTCGTCCAGAAGATCGAGTGGTTCGTGTGGCCGCCGAGGTTGAAGGCGAGGTCCTTCTGCAGACGGTTGATGTTGGCGAAGTCGCCCTTCTCACGCGCTTCCGCGAGCAGGTCGAGGGTGGCGTTCGCGCCGTTCACGTACGTCTGGTGGTGCTTGCTGTAATGCAGCTCCATGATGGTCGCACTGATGTGCGGCTCCAGCGCGGCGTAGTCGTAGGGGAGTTCGGGCAGTGTGTACTTCGCCATGGTCTCTACTTCCGGATCGGTCGCCGCACAGAGGCCTCAACGCAAGAAACGACGTGCAGCGAGGGTGACGTTTTCATCCTACTGACGGGTAACGCCGCGCCCACGGGGTTGCTTCCCCACATGACGGAAGATAGGTCGCCCGGGCGCGTCGCTCGTCACGCCAGCGATGAAGACGGATGCCGGAGGCACGGCATCCGACGCTCTCCGTGCCGCGACAACGTGAGGTGCGCTCAGCCCTCGATGCCGACGGGGACCGCGGCCTCCGTGCCGGGAATGCCCTCGACTTCGGCCTTCTTGTCGGCCATGGCCAGCAGACGGCGGATGCGGCCGGCGACGGCATCCTTCGTCAGGGGCGGGTCGGCGTGGTGACCCAGCTCGTCGAGGCTCGCGTCGCGGTGAGCGAGACGGAGCTCGCCCGCCTGCTGGAGGTGCTCGGGCACCTCGTCACCGAGGATCTCGAGAGCGCGCTCGACGCGGGCGCAGGCGGCGACCGCGGCCTGCGCGGAGCGACGGAGGTTCGCGTCGTCGAAGTTCACGAGACGGTTGACGCCCGCACGCACCTCGCGGCGCTGGCGCATCTGATCCCACTCCCCCGCCGTGCGACGAGCGCCCATCTCGTAGAGCGCACCGCGAATCGCCTCGCCGTCGCGGACGACGACGCGCGGGACGCCGCGCACCTCGCGGGCCTTCGCGGGGATGCCGATGCGGTGACCCGCACCGACGAGCGCCATCGCGGCCTCGGATGAGGGGCAGGAGATCTCGAGTGCGGCGGAGCGTCCGGGATCGCTCAGCGAGCCGCTCGCGAGGAAAGCACCCCGCCAGATCGCGCTCAGATCGGGGCGCGATCCCGTGGTGAGTTTGTTCGGGAGCCCGCGGACAGGGCGACGGCGCTGGTCGAGGAGACCGGTCTGGCGCGCGAGCGTCTCCCCCGCTTCGATGACGCGCACCGCGTAGTACCCGCCGGTGCGTCCGCCGGATCCCTGCACGTGGTGAAGTTCGGGACGGACGCCGTACAGCTCGACGAGGTCGCGGGCGACGCGGCGGGCGAGAACGTCGGAGTCGAGCTCGGCCTCCACCGCGACACGATTGGCGATGGAGTGCAGTCCGCCGGAGAATCGCAGGATGGCCGTGAGCTCCGCGACGCGCGCGGTGGGGCGCGGGTCGCGTACGGTGATGAGCTCGGCCTTCACGTCGGCGGTCAGGGGCACGGTCGACTCGGTCATCCCGAGCGGCTCGAACAGACGGCTCGCGAGGAGGGTCGGGTAGTCAATGTCCGCGCACCGAGCGATCGCATGGCCGAGCAGAGCCGTGACGAGGTTCGAGTACGCGAAGGCACCGGTATCCCAGACCAGCTCTGCTCGGGTGAGGCGGATAATCTAGTCGGCGGTCAGAGTGTAGGGGTTCTGCCCGAGGAGGCTGCGGCCGAGCGAGTCGGCGAGGAATCCAGGATCGGTGAGCAGGCGTGGAAGCCAGGACAGGTGCG
>NZ_LDRU01000053.1 GCF_001476285.1 Microbacterium testaceum
CCCGGGTCAGCGCAGCGTGAACGTCACCGTGGTGGTGTTGCCCGCGGCATCCTGAGCCACCAGGGTGTTCTCGCCGGCGACCGCGCCGAAGACGCCCGGAGCGACGAAGTTCACGTCCGACCACTCGTCGTCGACGAGGTCTTTCACGACCCCGTTGATGGTGACGCGGTCGATTCTGCCGGCGTCGTAGAGCTTGAAGCTCACCCTGTCGTACGCCTCAGCGTCGCCCTGGGTGAACTCCGCGCCCTGCTTGACCGTGACCGTCGGGGCCGTGGTGTCCGTGTCGCCGGCAGCGACCACACGGACGTCGTCGACGAACCCGGTGTTGTCGCCCTCGGTGGTGGTCGCCACGAACGAGATGGTGTGCTCGCCCTGCGTCACGGTGAAGGGCGCCGTCTCGTAGTACTGGTACTCGCCGCCGACCGGCACGTAGTGGCCGAGCTTCTGCCCGTCGATCTCGACGTCGAACTCCTGCTGGCCGCCGAAGCCGACGCGGTTCGCCGCGGCGAACGTGATCGCGTAGGTTCCGGCCGGGAACACCACGGTCTGATCGATCCGGCTGGCGAGCCCCGAGTCGCTCTTGAGGTACGCCGTGCGCTCCCCCTGCGGGGCGGGCGAAGCGGGAACGAACACGCTGTTGTTGTGCTGGATGCCGGCGCGGGCGCTGAACGTCCAGCCGTTCACCATCGGCCCGTTCGCGGTGCCGCCGGTGGCGGGGCGTTCGAACCCGGCGTTGAGGATGCTCACCAGCGGCGGCTCCTCCGACACGTCGGGGTTGACGAAGCAGCGGTTGTCGCCGCCCGGGTTCGGGTTCGAGCCGAAGGAGGCGACCGTGCAGTCCACCCCGTCGGTGAAGGTGCCGAAGACGAAGAGTCCGTCGGAGCCGAAGGCCACGTTCGCCTCCCCGTCGAAGGCGCACTCGCCGCCGTCCGCGTACTGGCAGAAGGTGTACCCGTCGGGCGCGTTCTGCACGTCCCTCACCTTGTACAGCCTCGAGGTCACTCCCGACGCGTCGGCCCCGGGTGCCACCGCGACGGCCCGAAGGTAGGTCGTCTTGAGCGGCTCGAGGAAGATCTGCCCGGTGTACGGGGTGGAGGATGCCGTGGGCTCGCTGCCGTCCGTCGTGTAGAAGATCTGCGCGTCAGGGGTGGCGCTCGTGATCGTCACGGCCTCGATCGAGTCGTAGACGCCACGCTCGAGGCTGAACACCGGAGCGTCGGTGACTCCGGCCGTGCTGGCCGGGGTGACCTCGACCTGCGCGACGCCGTACTCCCCGTCGGGAAGCGTGGCCCGCACGGCGACGGTGCGTTCGGTCGTCACGGACGGGGCCGTGAACAGACCGTTCGCGTCGATGGTGCCGTTGTCGTCTCCGACCACCGACCAGGTCGGCGTGCCGGTGCCGTCGATGACGTTCGCGTCGAGCTGCACCTGCGCACCGCCGGCGACCGAGGTGCGCACGGGGGTCATCTCGACCTGTGTGGCCGCGGGGGCCGTCGTGTAGATGGCGTAGGTGTGCTCGTCGCCGATCTCGGTGTCGGTGAAGGCGTTGGCATCCGGGGTCAGGGTTCCGCTCGAGGCGGGGAGAAGGGCGTTCTCGCCGGGCTGTGCGATCGAATCCGTGTACGCGATGCGGGTGAAGTCCGCGGTCGCGTCGCCGCCCTCGAACTGCACGCGGACGTCCTTCGGCGATCCCGACTGGGTCTCGACCAGCACCGTCAGCTCACCGTCAGGCGCCCGGAACGCGGTCGCGCGCACATCGGCATCCGACACTTCCGTACCGAGCACCGTGCTGTGCGTGGGCACGTACCGCATGAGCGGGCCCGCCTCGGAGAACGCGGCCGTGGGCTCGAGGCCGAGGATGAGCGAGTCCCACAGGTTGTACGACCCGTTCGTGTCGCCCGCGGGGTCGCCCGTCATGACGCCGTTGAGCTGCCAGATGAGGTTCGAGTGCACGCCGTCGTTGGCGCTGCGGATGATGTAGTTCGCGTAGCCGGTCTCCCAGACGCTGGTGCCGGGGTTGGTCCAGCCCATTTCGGACAGGTTCAGCGGGGCATCGCCGATGACGGCGCGGCGCTGGGCGATGGCATCCCCCATCGCGTCGTACGACTCGCCGTACAGGTGGAACGAGTACTGGTCGAAGACGTCGCCCGCGTTCTCGGCCATGTACTGGGTCCAGGCCACGGCGTTGACCTCTTCGGGACCCCAGATCTGCACGTCGTCGCGCAGGCCGTCGGCGGTCAGCCGGTCGCTCACCGCGCGGGCCATGTCGGCGTAGTAGGCCTTCTCGTCGCCCGGCGCCCAGAAGTCCCAGCTGCCGTTGGGCTCGTTGTAGAAGGTGAGGTGGTCGACGTTGTCGTAGCCGCGGTCGAAGAGGTTCTGCAGCAGCGCCGAGGCGGAGGCGCCGTACGCGGGCAGGTCGGCCGGTGCCGAGATGTACGGGTCGGGCGCGCCGGGGATCGTGAACCAGTCGTGCACGCGCGCGCCGACCTTCCACCCGAAGTTCAGCTCGACCTCGGTGCCCGCGTCTTTGAAGGCGTCGAGGTAGCGGTAGAACGCGAGCATCTCGGGGCTCTCGAAGTCGTACTGGCCCTTCTCGAGCTCCATCCAGTCGATCTGGAACCAGATGCGGGCGACCTTCGGCTGCAGCGTGTGGATGCGCTCGACGTCGACCTCCCAGTCGGCGTCGTCGTAGCCGTACTTCGTGGTGCCCTCGAGCAGGCTCCACGGGATGACGTTGACGCCGACGCCGAGGTAGTCCTCCTGCACGGTCTGGTCGAGGTGGACGGTGACGGTGCGCTGCTCGTCGGCCGCGGATGCCGCGGTCGTGGGGACGAGCAGGGCGGCAGCGACGACGCTCGTCGTCGCGGTCAAGGCGAGGGCTGTGCGCCGTCGTCTCATGGGTTCTCCTATCGCCGGTGATGGGAGGCGTCGCGGGCGACTCATCGCGGGATGTGCCGCGCGAATCGGTAGTAAAGCTACGCCGGGGGTGACGTGAGTGAGGTTATGCGGGGAGGCGGATCGGCGCAAGAGCCGAAAAAACGGGGCTGCTTCGGGGCCTTGGGAAGCAAGTCGGTAGTTGGGCTACCAAGAACCACTAATTTCAGTTACTTTACTTAAACCTCGCCAGACGGTGAGGACGACGTCCGGCACGGTGGTGTGCCGGGAGAGGAACGACGATGATCCTGCGTAGCTCCCGGCGGGGCCTTACCCTCGCCGCCGCCCTCGGTGCGACCGCCATCGCTGTGAGCGGATGCGTGTCGCCCGGCGGCGATCAGAACGGCATCTCGATCGCCACCGGCTCGTTGGGCGACATCACGAAGAACTTCAACCCGTTCTCGCCGAACGTCCTGCAGCCCACCCTCGGGGCGATCTACGAGCCGCTGTTCTTCTACAACACCATCTCGGCGGGCGACCCCGAGCCGATGCTCGGGACGGAGTTCGCGTGGAACGACGACGCGACCGAGCTGACGATCGAACTGCGCCCCGACGTCCAGTGGAGCGACGGCGAGGCCTTCACCGCCGACGACGTCGTGTTCACCTACGACCTTCTCGCCAAGACGCCCGAGATCAACACGATCGGCTACGCCGGTGAGGCGACGGCCGTCGACGACGACACCGTCACCGTGAGCTTCGCCGAGCCCTCTCTGCCGATCGGGCCCGAGCTCATCGGCCGGACCGCGATCGTCCCCGAGCACCTGTGGAGCGGGTTCGACGACGTGGTCAACTTCGTCAACGACGCGCCCGTGGGGACGGGGCCCTTCACGCTCGCGAGCTTCACCCCGCAGAGCTACGTCCTCTCGCGCAACGAGAACTACTGGCAGCCCGACCGACCGCAGCTCGAGACGCTGCGCTACGTCTCGTTCGCAAGTGGCGACGCGGCGATCACCGCCATGACCAACGGCCAGCTTGACTGGAACACCGGCCTCGTGCCCAACTTCGCCGAGCAGGTCGAAAACGACCCGTACCTCGAGCAGATCAACACCCCCATCAACCAGACCACGTGGGTCGCGTGCGCCGAGGCGTCGCTGGGATGCTCCGGCCCGCAGACCGACCCGGCGGTCCGTCTGGCGATCAGCGCGGCGATCGACCGCCAGGAGATCATCGACATCGCCTTCGAGGGACTCGGCGGCGCGGTGTCGCCCGCCCTGCTCCTGCCGGAGCGCGACGCAGACCTCATCGCCCCCGACCTCGCGGTGCAGACGCCGCCGAACGCCGACCCCGACGAAGCCGCGAGCCTTCTCACCGCGGCCGGGTGGTCGCGCGGAAGCGACGGCTTCTTCGCCAAGGACGGCCAGAAGCTCAGCGTCACCGTCCAGGTCCCGCAGGAGTGGACCGACTACGTCACCGCCATCGAGGTCGCCTCCCAGCAGCTCGCGGCGGCGGGGATCGACCTCAAGCCCGAGGCCCTTCCGGGTGCCCAGTGGAACGAGCGCCGCTTCTCCGGTGACTTCCAGTTCACGATGGACGGCGTCTATCAGGGACCCGCGCCCGACCCGTACTACATCTATGCGACGTACTTCACGACGGATGCCACAGCCCCGGTGGGGCAGCAGGCGCCCACGAGCTACTCCCGGTACTCCGACCCCGCGGTCGACCAGCTCGTCGCCGCGGCTCGCGTGGAGCTCGACCCCGAGAAGCGCAAGGAGACGTACTTCGAGATCCAGCGCGTGATCTCGCAGGCGATGCCCTACATCCCCGTCCTCGTCGTCCCGACCGTGACGTACTACAGCACGCGGAACGCCACCGGATGGCCGACCGAAGACGACCTGTACGCCTTCCCGGCATCCTGGTCGATCTGGAACCTGGGTGTCGTCACCGCACGTCTCCAGCCGGCGGCGGCCCAGTGACGGGGGCGAGCCCGCGCGGGGGTGAGGGAGGGTGAGGTACTACGGCCAGAAGCTCGCGTTCTACGTGATCGCCCTGTGGGCCGCGCTCACGCTGAACTTCTTCCTCCCGCGCCTGCTGCCGGGCAACCCGGTCGACATCATGCTCGCCAAGCTCGCGCAGAAGGGGCCGGTGAGCCCGGCCGCGCGACAGAGCCTCGAACTGCTCCTGGGCACCGATGACGACCGCTCCCTGTGGGAGTCGTACGTCGGATACCTCGGCAACGTTCTGCGATTCGACTTCGGTCCGTCGATCACGTACTTCCCGACTCCCGTGCAGGACGTGATCGGCCAGGCCCTGCCGTGGACGGTCGTGCTCGTCGGGGTGTCGACCCTGCTGTCGTTCGTGTTCGGGGTCACCCTCGGCACCCTCGCCGGATGGAAGCGCGGGGGATGGCTCGACAACCTCATCCCGGTCACGACGATGCTGCAGGCGGTGCCGTACTTCTGGATGGCGATCCTGCTGGTCTACCTGCTCGCCGTGGTGTGGCGCATCTTCCCGGCGTTCGGGGGATACGACATCTACACCACCACCCCCGGGTGGACCTGGTCGTTCGTGTCGAGCGCGGTCGTGCACGCGACCCTGCCCGCCGCCACGATCATCATCAGCTCGGTCGGCGGCTGGATGCTCGGCATGCGCAACATGATGGTCGCCACGCTCTCGGAGGACTACATCACCACGGCCGAGGCGAAGGGGCTGTCGCCGGTGCGCATCCGTCAGCGGTATGCGGCACGCAACGCCGTCCTGCCCTCGGTGGCCGGTTTCGCCCTGTCACTCGGCTTCGTCGTCTCGGGGTCGCTCGTCACCGAGCAGGTCTTCTCGTACCCGGGGATCGGCTACTCGCTGCTCCAGGCGGTCAACAACAACGACTACGCCCTCATGCAGGGGCTGTTCCTCGTCATCACGGTCGCCGTCCTCGGCGCCAATCTCATCGTCGATCTGCTGTACGGGGTCATCGACCCCCGCACGCGGGTCCGGAGGTAGTCATGTCTTCGCAATCCGTGACCGCGACCATCGCGCAGCTCTCGCCGCGGCGGCGCGGGCGCCGTCGCCTGGGCGGCAAGCTCGTCGCCGGACTCTCGATCACCGGCGCCATCGTGGCGTTCGGGCTGATCGCCCCGCCCTTCGTGGGAGACCCCTTCCTCATCCGCCCGATCGGGATCACGCCCCCGAGCGGCGAGTTCTGGCTCGGGACGACCCAGAAGGGGCAGGACATCTTCGCCCAGCTGGCCGTCTCCACCACCAACTCCCTGCTGATCGGGGTGAGTGTCGGCATCCTGAGTCTGGTCCTCGCGGCGTTCTTCGGCATCGTGGGCGCCTACCTCGGACGATGGCTCGACGAGGGCTTCTCGCTCATCACCAACATCGCGCTCGTGATCCCCGGGCTCCCGCTCATCATCGTCATCTCGAGCTACGTCGAGGACCGCGGTCTCGCGGTCGTCGCGCTCATCCTGGCGTTCACGAGCTGGGCGGGCGGAGCGCGCGTCCTGCGCGCGGTGACGCTCAGCCTCCGGAGCCGCGACTACGTCTCCGCCGCACGCGTGGCGGGGGAGCGGTCGTGGCGCATCATCGCCGTCGAGATCCTGCCGAACCTGCTGCCGATCCTCGCCTCGTCGTTCGTCTTCGGCGTGGTCTCGGCGATCCTCGCCGAGGCGGGGCTGTCGTACCTCGGCCTGGGCGTCTCGTCGGACTACACCTGGGGGCGCATGCTCTACGAAGCCCAGATGGGGTCCGCGCTGCGCTCGGGGGCGTGGTGGTGGTTCGTGCCGCCGGGTCTGCTCATCGCTCTGCTCGGGGCAGCCCTCTCGCTCATCAACTTCGCGCTCGACGAGATCGTGAACCCGAAGCTGCGGGCACCGCGCCGCGTGCGTCCGGTGAAGGCGATCGCATGAACGCCCCGGTGCTGCGCGTCGACGATCTGCGCATCGACTACCTCTCCGATCCGGTCGTGCACGCCGTCCGCGGGGTCAGCTTCGACCTCGCGCGCGGCGAGATCCTCGGGATCGCGGGGGAGTCCGGGTGCGGCAAGACCACGCTCGCGTACGGCATCACCCAGCTGCTCCGGCCCCCGGCGCAGCTGACGGGCGGTGAGGTGACCTTCCTCGCCGGTGGGGAGTCGATCCGCGTCGACCTCCTCGAGGGGTCGGCGCTGCGGGCGTTCCGCTGGGATCGCATCTCGATGGTGTTCCAGGGCGCGATGAACGCGCTCAACCCCGTGCTGCGCATCCGCGCGCAACTGGAGGACGTGCTGACCACGCACCGTCCGGCGATGACCGCCGTGGAGCGTCGCGCGCGGTGCGCGACGCTGATGGAGGTCGTCGGGGTGCCGGCCGAGCGGCTCGAGGCGTTCCCGCACGAGCTCTCGGGCGGGATGCGCCAGCGCGTGATGATCGCGATGGCACTGCTTCTCGACCCGCCGATCATGATCATGGACGAGCCGACCACCGCCCTCGACGTGGTGGTGCAGCGCGACATCCTGCGCGAGGTCACGCGCCTGCGCGACGAGCTCGGGTTCGCCGTGATCTTCATCACCCACGACCTCCCGCTGCTGCTCGAGGTGAGCGATCGCATCGCGGTGATGCGAGCCGGGGAGATCGTCGAACTCGCCCCGACGCGCGAGCTGTACGAGAACCCCCGCCAGGAGTACACGCGCGAACTGCTCGCCGCCTTTCCGAGCCTGACCGGCGACGGGTGGACGGGACGCAACCCGGAGGAGAACGAATGAACGCGATCGAGGCCGTCGGGCTGCGCAAGACCTACGGGAGCGGCAGACACGCCGTCGAGGCGGTGAAGGGCGTCGACTTCACCGTCGCCGCCGGCCGCACGGTGGCGCTGGTGGGCGAGAGCGGCAGCGGCAAGTCGACGGTCGCGAAGATGCTGCTGCAGCTGGAGCGACCGACGGCG
This sequence comes from Microbacterium testaceum, assembly GCF_001476285.1. Taxonomy (GTDB): domain Bacteria; phylum Actinomycetota; class Actinomycetes; order Actinomycetales; family Microbacteriaceae; genus Microbacterium; species Microbacterium testaceum_B. Next base: position 7,789 of record NZ_LDRU01000053.1, read on the forward strand.
GGCGAGATCCTGCTCGACGGGCAGCGGCTGGGGACCCGCGCTTCAGACCTGCGGCGGTTCCGTTCGCATGTGCAGATGGTGTTCCAAGACCCCTTCGCCTCGCTGAACCCCTTCCACTCGGTGCTGCACCACCTCGCCCGTCCCCTGGTGATCTCGGGTCGCGCGCGCGGCCGCCGCGCCGTGAGCGAGGCGGCGGAGCAGCTGCTGGAGCGGGTGCACCTGAGTCCCGGAGCCGACTTCCTCGCCCGGCGTCCGCACGAGCTGTCGGGCGGTCAGCGTCAGCGCGTGGCCATCGCCCGCGCACTCGCTCCCGGCCCGCGTGTCCTCATCGCCGACGAACCCGTCTCGATGCTCGACGTCTCGATCCGCCTCGGGGTGCTGCGACTGCTCGCCGACATCCAACGGCAGGAGGAGCTGGCGCTGCTGTACATCACCCACGACCTCGCGACGGCCCGGCACTTCTCCGACGAGATCCTCGTCATGTACCGCGGCGAGATCGTCGAGGCGGGGGCCGCGGACGACGTCATCCTGCGCCCGCAGCACCCGTACACGCAGCGCCTGGCGGAGGCGGCCCCGGACCCGCGTCGGCGTTTCGCGACGCCGTCATGAGCCCCCGGCTCCCGGGGTGTCGTGCGGATCCGTGGTACTGCTACAGGGTGGACCTCGACGCCGTGCAGCCTCCGCATCGCGCGGGCGCCGAGGCCGGTGGCATCCGGATCCATGAGGTGCTCACCGTGCGCTTTCGCGGTGGTGACCGATGACGGATGCCGATCGCGCGGCCCCTCGACCGCCTACCCGGAGCGTGGTGCTCGAGCTCATCCGTGCCGCCGGACCCATCAGCCGCATCGAGCTCGCCGCCGCCACGGCTCTCACACCCGCGTCGATGACGACGGTGGTGCGCGAGCTGATCCGCGACGGCCTCGTCACCGAGGTCGGGCAGGGGACGCCGACTCGCGGCAAGCCGCGGACACTCCTGGAGGCTCGGCCCGACGCCCGCTACGCGGTGGGGGTGTTGCTGGGCTTCGGCTCGACCTCGTACGTCGCCGTGAACCTGTGGGGCGAGGTCGTCGCCGAGCGCGACGGTGCAGGGGCGGGCAACGATCCGCCCGCGACGGTCGTGCGCCGCGTCGCCGACGACGTGCGCCGACTCATCGTCGAACTCGACGTCGATCCCGCGATCGTCACGGGCGCGGGAGTCGTCGTGCCCGGCCCGATCGACAGCGTGCGCGGAACCGCTGTGCAACTGCCCGCCGAGCGGCCCTGGTCGGACTTCGGGCTGCGGGCTGCTCTGTCCGAGGCGACGGGACTCCCCGTCGTGATGGAGAACGACGCGACAGCGGCCGCCGTCGGCGAGTACTACTCGCGGGCGACACGGGGCGAGTCGACGTTCGCGACCATTCACATGGGGGTGGGCATCGGAGCCGGAATCGTCATCGGAGGGGAGCCGCTGCGCGGCGCGAGCGCGAACGCCGGCGAGATCGGGCACCTCTCGGTCGACTTCGACGGTCCGCTGTGTCACTGCGGAAACCGCGGATGCCTCGAGCTCGTCGCCGCGCCATTCGCCGTCGAGCTCGCGTACGCGCAGCGCACGGGTCGGTCGCTCGCCTGGTCCGAGATCGTGTCCGGGGCGCTGACGGCAGGCGACGCCGATGCCGTCGCGGTGCTCACGCGCGCGGCGGATGCCCTCGGAGTGGCCATCACGGGACTGGTGAATCTCCTCGACGTGGGTCTCGTCGTCCTCACCGGTGACGGCTTCGGCGCCGCGGCGGACTTCTTCGCCACCCGCGCACAGGAGAGCGTCGACCGCGCGTTCTTCGCACGAAGGACCCACCCCGTCCGCGTCACGGTCTCGGCCCACCCGTCGAGAGCCGCGGCCCTCGGCGGTGCGGCCCTCGCGCTCCGCTCCGCACTCGCGGGGTGAGGCCGGGCCGCCCGGCGGCCGGTGGGCCGTCGGGCCGCCGGGTGGTGGCCGGGCCGTCGGGCGGCCGCCGTGCCGCCGGGTGGTGGCCGGGCCGTCGGGCGGAGTTCGGCCGTGACTCGCCGGTTCGGGATGCCGTGGGCTCGGCGTGTCGGGTGCGGACTCCGCGTGACGGTACGGGCACGGGGACGCTGCGCCGATCGTGCCCACGTGCCGTCGGGCGGAGTCGGGCCGCGACACGCCGGTCCAGGATGCCGGAACTCGGCGTGTCGGGGACTCCGCGGGACGGCACGGGCACAGGCTGCCTCGCGCCCGGCCGCCCCGCGGAGGTCGGTCAGGACGCGGCGACCGCCGCCGACGCCTCAGCCGAGAGGGCGCGGACGGTGTCGGCATCCCGTGCCGTGAGGGCTGCGGCCGGGACCATCCAGGATCCGCTCACCGCGAAGACGTTGCCGAGCGCCAGGTACTCGCCGGCGTTCGCGGCCGAAACGCCGCCCGACGGCAGGAAGCGCACGTCGGGGAACGGACCGGCGAAGGCCTTCAGCGCGGTGGGGCCACCCACAGCGCCCGCGGGGAACAGCTTGAGCCGGTCGAGTCCCGCGGCGATCGCCCGCTGGATCTCGGTCGCGGTCGCCACCCCGGGGATGAACGGGATGCCGAGCTCTGCCGCCCGCTCGATCACGGCGTCGTCGAACCCCGGTGAGACGAGGTAGGTCGCTCCGGCGTCGACGGCCGCCTCCACCTGGGCGACGGTCGTCACCGTGCCGGCTCCGACCGCGAAGCCGGAGCGCCCGGCCACCGCGCGGATCGCGTCGAGGGCTGCGGGGGTGCGGAGGGTGATCTCGGCCGTCGGGATCCCGCCGGCCGTCAGAGCGTCGGCGAGGTCGGGCGCGAAAGACGCGTCGTCGAGGACGACGACGGGGACGATCAGGCTGCCGTGCAGCACGTCGACGCCGGTCATGCGTCTTGAGAGGTCGGGGCGACCACGATCTCGCGGAAGCTCACGTGCTGCGGGAGCTGGTACGCGGCGAGGATCGCGCGGGCGATGTCGTCGGGGACGAGTCCGCCGCCGATGCTCTGCTTGTACTCGCGGTAGCCGTCGAGCACGTCGCCCTCGCCGGTGTTGCTCAGCAGAGCGGTGTCGACCATTCCGGGGGCGACGAGGAGCACGCGGACGCCGTGCGCGGCGTTCTCCCGGCGGAGCCCCTCGGTCATCGCGTGCACCGCGTACTTCGTGCCGTTGTAGACGACGTGGTTCTCGTAGAGCTGCTTCCCGGCGATCGAGCCGATGTTGACGATCGTCCCGTGACGGCGGTCCTGCATGCCCGGCAGCACGAGCTGGCTGTTCTTCACCAGGGCGACGCAGTTCACGTCGAACTGCTCCTGCACGAGCGCCGGGTCCTGCTCGGCGACCGTCGACAGGGCCATGAGGCCCGCGTTGTTGACGAGGAGGTCGACGGGACCGAAGCGCCCTTCGGCGCGCGCGATCGCCGCAGCCACCGCGGCGGTGTCGGTGACGTCGGCCTCGGCGAGCTCGGCATCCGGAAGACCGAGGGCCTGCATCGGGGCGAGGCGCCGCGCGATGAGGAGCAGCGGGTGTCCGGCGGCCGAGAAGGCGCGCGCGGTCGCGGCACCGATACCGGAGCTGGCTCCGGTGATGACGACGAGGGGAAGGGAGGTCATTCGTTCTCCTGGGAGGGGGTGGATCGGGCGAAGACCACCGCGGCGTCGGCCGCGGCGGTGTAGCGGTCACGGAGCGCGGCGTAAGCGCGCACCCCGTCGGGGTCGGGGATCACGCGGTCGATGACCTCGTGCGCGTCGTCCGCCGCGGCGAGCGAGGGCCACACCCCGGACCCGGCGAAGACGAGGGCGGCGGCGCCGAGGGTCGCCGCCTGCTGGTCGACCGTGGTGCGCACGAGCGGGGTGTCGAGCACGTCGGCGTAGATCCGGTTCCAGACGGCGGACCGACTACCCCCGCCCGAGACGAGCAGGTCGGTGTCGGACGGCAGTCCGCTGAGCGTACGGATGTGACGCAGACTCCGGTCGAGCGCGAACGCCACACCCTCGAGGCATGCCCGCACGAGATCCTCGGCACCGGTGCCGAGCTCGACACCCGAGACGAGGCCTCGCACGCCGCTGCCGCCCTCGAGCGGGGTGCCGCCCGCGAGCGTCGGGACGAAAACGGCGCCGCGTGCCCCGCGCGGGCTCGCCGCGGCACCGTCGATGAACGAGCCGATGTCGCTGCCCGGGCGCATGACGTCGCGGAGCCACGTCAGGGTCGTGCCGCTGCTGAATGTCGACAGCGCGCTGATGTAGAGCCCCGGAACGGCGTGACGGAACACGTACGGACGCGTGTCGACGTCGAGGACGGGCGCGCTCGAGGTCACCGTCATCCAGCTCGACGAGCCGAGGGCGGCGTAGATCCGGCCGTCGGTCGTGCCCCGCGAGCCCAGTGCCATTGCCGCGTTGTCGACCGCCCCCGCGTGCACGGGCACACCCACGGGTAGGCCGAGCGCCTCGGCGGCGTCCGCGCGCAACGTGCCGACGACGTCGGACGACTCGCGCGGGGTGGGCAAGAGCGAGCGGTCGAGTTCGGCCGCATCCAGGAGCGCGTCGTCGTAGTCGCCGCGGGTGAGGTCATAGGCGCCGGATCCGGATGCCATGGAGTGGTCGGTTGCGATCTCGCCGGTGAGCCGCAGGGTGATCCAGTCCTTCGAGCCGAGGAGCGTCCGCGTCCTCGACCATCCCTCGGAGTCCTCGAGACGCATCGTGCGCGTCTTGAAGAGCGGATACAGCTGCGCGCCGAAGCCGTTGCCCGTGCGCAGGTACCATGCGTCCTCGTCGAGGTGGGCGAAGACGTCGTCGGTCCGGCCACGGGTGTCCGACCAGATCGGGGTGTCACGGGCGACGAGCTCTCCGGCGGCGTCGACCTGCACGACGCCGAGACTCTGCCCCGACAGGGCGATCCCGACGACGGCCTCCCGTGCGCCGGGTGTTTGGGCGATGACGTCACGGGTCGCCGAGACGACGGCATCCCACCACTCGTCCGGCCGCTGCTCGGCACGGCCGGGACCGGGATGCCGCGTCGGATACGACACGACCGTCTCGGCGACCGAGCGGCCCTCGGCCGACCAGAGCGACGCCTTGCACCCCCCGGTGCCGAGGTCGAGAGCGAGAGCGAGAGGACCCATCGATCAGCGGGTGGCCAGGGCGAGCTCGCTCAAGCGCTCGAAAGAGGGGCCCGACGTCGGGATCTCGATGTCGAAGACCTCGGCGATGACCTGCGTCCATCCGTGCACGAAATAGATCCAACCATCCTCGACCCGCAGGCGGCGCTCGGCGCTCTGCGCCCGTGCCTGATCGAGGAAGACGAGATCGCCGCGGTAGTTGAGATCCCACGCGACCCCGTCGAGGGGGAAGACGGCGTCGTCGGGGAGCGGGGAGCCGGGGGCGTCCTTCCCGAGACCCGTCGCGTTGACGACGAGCGAACGCGGCGCCAGGTCGGCGAGCACGCGGGCGTTGTCGGACGCGGTGGGGGTGAGGTGGTACTCGAACAGCGTGTCCGTCGGCAGCGTGGCGTGGATCTCGCGCAGGTGCTCGAGGCGCGCCGCCGAGCGGTTCGTCACGATGACGCGCGCGGGACGGTCGAGGCCCCGCTCCTGCCGGGACAGGTACCAGCTGATCGCGATCGACGAGCCACCCGCGCCGAGGCACAGGGCGTCGGCGGGTCCTCGCGACCAGAATCCGGCGGGGAGGAACGCGTCGAGCGCGAGACCGCTGGAGATCGGATCCTTCGCGTGGCAGATGAGTCGCCCGTCACGCTTCGAGATGCAGCTGGTCTCGCCCATCAGCGCCGCGAAGGCGTCGATCTCGTCGAAGAGGTCGCGGCAGGCGGCGAAGAGGTCGATCTTGTGCGTGGTGACCAGGGCCCCGAGGCTCAGCGGGTCCTCCGCGATGAACCGCACGACGGCGCGGTAGTCGTCGGCGGGCGCGTGCAGGGGCAGGTCGATGCCCTGCAGCACGGCATCCTGCAATCCGAGGTGCGCGGCCCACCGGGGGAAGACGTGCTGGATCGAGGAACTCCCCGTCGTGACGCCGATGAAGTAGAGCGTGGGGGCCGTCGCCGGACGCAGGGTCGAAGCGGTGAGGGTGGGAAACGTCATCGTTGGTCCTTCGTGGCGGCGACCGCGGCCAGCGCGGCCGTGGCATTCATGCCGAATCGGGTGACGCCGAGCTCGGCCATCGCGCGGACGGTGTCGAGGTCGCGGATTCCTCCCGCGGCCTTGAGGGCCGCGCGACCGTCGGCCCGATCGGCGATCAGGCGGATGTGCTCGATCGTGGTCGCAACGCCCGACCAGCCGGTGCCCGTCTTGATCCAGGGGACTCCGGCAGCGATGGCCGCGTCGACCCCGCGACGGATGTCGTCGTCGTCGTCGAGACGGCCGACCTCGAGGATCGCGCGCAGCGGCACGCGGCCGTCGACGACCTCGACGATCGCGGCGAGCTCGTCCGTCACGTAGGCGACGTCTCCCGAGCGCAAGCGCCCGATGGCGACGACGACGTCGAGCTCTTGAGCGCCGAGGTCGAGGAGTTCGGATGCCTCGGCCACTTTCGTCGCGGTCGTGGCACCGCCGCTCGGGAACGACACGGGCGAGCCCGCGAGGACGCCCGTGCCCTCCAGCCGCTCGCGCAAGTACCCGAGCCACTCGGGGAGGACGTGGGCGCTGACGAAGCCGCCCGCGACGGCCTGGCGCACGAGCTCGTCGATGTCTGCGCGGGCGTGCTGCGCCTGGACGCAGCTGATGTCGACGTGCCGCGCGAGATCGGCGAGGACGGGACCGGGATCAGGCACGGTAGCCTCCGTGGTCGGGGTTCGGGCGGGTCGTCCAGTCGTCGCCGTCGGCCACGACGAGCTGTCGCATGCCTCCGGCGTCGGCGATGATCCCGTAGTCCTGACCGGCCTCGGTGGCGTAGGTGAAGAGCGTGACGAGCGTGTCGTCGCCGACGTTGACGCTGCGGTGGATCCAGCCGCCGGGGACGTGGACCACCACCCCGGGGGTGATCGGAAGGGCGCGGGACTCGCCCTCGACCGACTCGAGCAGCATCACCCCGGAGCCGGCGACGCCGTAGTACAGCTCCGCGAACTCGGACTGCGCGTGAAGGTGCCCCCGCGTCATTGCGAACTCGTCGCCGATCCGGCCGGGCCGGAGGACGCTCAGGCCGATGGTGAGCGCTCCGCGCCCGGTTTCGGGGGTGCTGCTCTCGACCCAGTAGACCGGCTCGCCGCCGTCGAGCGCGACCGCTTCGGCGTAGGCCCCGTCATCGCGGTAGACGCCCGCGAGGTCGGGCAGGTGCTTCTCGTAGCGCTCGGAACCTCCGGCGAGGAGGCCTCGAGCGATATCGACGGTCATCCGGGCCGGTTCGGCCAGTCGTGCAGCGGCGCACATGCAGTCGTTCCCTTCGCCGACGACTGGGGTACGTCGTCGTGCGTAGTAACACTACAAGAAGTAGGGGAGTTTGGGCAATCGGAGGTCGGTTTGGGGAGTTTGCGGGGGTCTGGGGGTAGTTGGGCTACGTCGGGTGGTGACGCAGGTG